>JBEGWB010000036.1:0-9928 GCA_041178065.1 Pseudomonadota bacterium
GGTAATCAGCCCCTTTTTTAAGGATGTTCGACAGGCTTTTGAGATAGTGCAGGAAGACCGGGACGGACGACGAATACATGGAAAGGGACATAAGACCTCGTGTGTTCTTGTTGGTTGATCAGGGAACGACATTAACGTGCAATGGAAGCGCGACTGCGTAAAGGCGGCGGGATTCTACTCCACGGGCCTTACTCGACTCTACAAGCGTCACTCGACGAAGGCGCGCTCGATGACGTAATGACCCTGGTTGCCATGCCGCGCTTCCTGGAAGCCCATGTCGTTGAGGATGCGACAGGTATCTTTCAGCATCGACGGACTGCCGCACAGCATGAAGCGATCGTCGGCCTGCGTTGGCGCCGGCAGGCCGATGTCGTGGAACAGTTTGCCGCTGACGATAAGGTCGGTGATGCGGCCGTTGTTGCGGAAACGTTCGCGCGTGACCGTGGGGTAATAAATGAGTTTCTCGCGGATGGTTTCGCCGAAGAATTCATTATTCGGCAGCTCGTTGGTGATGAAGTCCTGGTACGCGAGCTCGCTGACGAGACGCACGCCGTGCACGAGGATGATCTTCTCGTACAGCTCATACACTTCGGGGTCCTTGATGATGCTCATGAAGGGCGCCAGGCCGGTGCCAGTCCCGAAGAGATAGAGATGTTTGGCGGGCAGCAGGTTCTCGGCCACGAGCGTGCCGGTGGGTTTGGCGCCGACGAGCACGCTGTCACCGACTTTCAGATGCTGCAGGCGCGACGTAAGGGCACCGTCCTGCACCTTGATGCTGAAGAACTCCAGCTGGTCTTCGTAGTTCGCGCTGACCATGCTGTAGGCCCGCACAAGGGGCTTCTCGTCGACGTTCAGGCCGATCATCGTGAAGAAGCCATTCTTGTAGCGAAAGCCGGGGTCACGCGTGGTCGTGAAGCTGAACAGGGTGTCGTTCCAGTGGTGTACGCTGGTGACGGTTTCGTGCTGGTATTTCGCGCTCATTGAAGCTGCCTCCTGAAGATGTGGGCGGCATTCTAGGCGCTGGCCATTAATGGGTATAATCGTTTATCCAAAAATGTGTATCCGGTATTTCCGAATATGAAGTTTACGCTGCGGCAGCTCGAAATCTTCCTGGCGGTTGCGCGCCACGACAACCTGGGCCGCGCCGCCTCTGACCTTGCGCTGTCCCAGTCGGCCGCCAGCGATGCCCTCCGCGAGCTTGAGCACCAGTTCGACGTGCAGTTCTTCGACCGCGTCGGCAAACGGCTACAACTTAATGATTTTGGTAAGTTTTTACGCCCAAGGGCAGAGGAACTGCTGAGTCGGGCACAGGCCCTTGAACAGGCGCTATCGGCACATCAGGGCATGGGCGCGCTAAGCGTCGGCGCCACGCTTAGCATCGGCAACGTGCTGGCGATCCAGCTGATCAGCCAGTACCGCCAGCGCTTTCCCACCAGCCGGGTCACACTCGAAGTCGCCAATACCGAGCAGATCAGCCAGAAGGTCGCCAACTTCGAACTGGACATCGGGTTGATCGAGGGCGAAATCAATAACCCCGCGCTCGAGATCATTCGCTGGCGCGACGACAAGCTCGTGCTGTGCGCAAGCCCGAGCCACGTCCTGGCCACGCAGGCTGAGCTTGACGACCAGGACCTGCAGGAAAGCGGCTGGATCCTGCGCGAACCCGGGTCCGGCACGCGGCAGACTTTTGACCGCGTCATGCACGACATCCTGCCTGACTTGCATATCGTGCTTGAACTGCAGCAGACCGAAGCAATCATCGAAGCGGTCAAGGCCGGCCTCGGTATCGGGTGCCTGTCGCAGGTAGTGCTGGAGCCCGTGTTCAAGCGTGGCGAACTCGTGCCGCTGCATGCACCGCAACGTGAGTTTTCGCGCAGCCTCTACATGATCATGCACCGCAATAAATACAAGAGCGCGGCGATCACGCACTGGCAGTCGCTGTGCTACGAGAATGCTGGATAACCTTGAAAATACGCAGGATTGTCAATGCATTCCGCAAGGGTATGTAGCGTGAAATAAGCCCGCTGCTCGTTGAAATTAACCTGCGCTTGCACGAAGATTACGCCTGCCAAATTCAGGAAAAGAATTCATGTTCGAATGGATCAGCAGCCCGGAAGCCTGGGTAGCTCTCACTACGCTCGTCGCCCTCGAGATCGTCCTCGGCATCGATAACATCATCTTCATTTCGATCCTGGTAGGCCGTCTGCCCCCGGCCCAGCGCGATATTGCCCGTCGACTCGGCCTGGGCTTTGCCATGCTGACCCGCCTCGGCCTGCTGGCCAGCCTGTCGTGGATCATCGGGTTGACGGAGCCCTGGTTCACGATCCTCGGCGAAGTGATTTCCGGACGTGACGTGGTGTTGATAACCGGCGGCCTGTTCCTGCTGTATAAGTCGACCAAGGAAGTACACGGCGTGCTCGAGGGCGCGGAAGGCGGCGTCGAAGCGAAGGTCGCGGAAAGCCTGATCGGCACTGTCATCCAGATTGGCATCCTCGACATCGTCTTCTCGCTCGATTCGGTAATAACCGCGGTCGGCCTCGTCAGCCAGTTGCCGATCATGATGATCGCCATCATCATCGCGGTGATTGTGATGCTGTTCTCGGCGAAGCCGATTGGCGACTTCATCGACGTGCATCCGACACTGAAAATGCTCGCCCTCTCCTTCCTGATGATGATCGGCTTCACCTTGATCATCGAAGGTTTCGATGTACATGTGCCGAAGGGTTACATCTATTTCGCGATGGCCTTCTCGGTATTCGTCGAAGTCATGAACATCCAGTTGCGCAAAAGACTGCGCGACTGATTCTCGCCTTCCCCAGCGCTGCCCCGGCGTTTCTCCTCGCTTTATCCAGACAGGGCAATAGAGCAAAGCTATTGCCCTGATCCGGACAGCCAATTTTTCCCGATGGCTGCTCCTTGCCTACTATGCCTGCGTCAAGTCGATACACCGGTAGTCTCCTGGACACACTACCGGCTACCGACAGTTATCACGCAAGCAACCCAAGGAGCACTGTCATGACCGGTTCACTCATCAATACCAAGGTACAACCCTTCAACGCCACCGCATACCACAACGGCAAGGACGTGAAGGTCAGCGAAGCCACGCTCAAGGGAAAGTGGAGCGTCGTATTCTTCTACCCGGCGGACTTCACTTTCGTGTGTCCGACCGAACTCGAGGACCTGGCCGACCACTACGCCGAATTCCAGAAACTCGGCGTCGAGATCTACTCCGTGTCCACCGACACCCACTTCACGCACAAGGCCTGGCAGGACCATTCGCCGGCGATCAAGAAGATCCGGTTCCCGATGATCGCTGATCCGACCGGCCGCCTGACGCGCAATTTCGGCGTGATGATCGAGGAAGAAGGCCTGGCGCTGCGTGGCACCTTCGTGATCAACCCCGAAGGCGTCATCAAGATTCTGGAAGTGCATGATCTCGGCATCGGTCGCTCGGCCACGGAACTGCTGCGCAAGGTGCAGGCAGCACAGTATGTCGCCGAGAACAATGGCGAAGTGTGCCCCGCGTCGTGGAAGCCCGGCGCCAAAACGCTGAAGCCATCGCTCGACCTCGTCGGCAAGATCTAGACAGTTACCCCCTGGTTGTGACCCTGCGCACTAGCCAAAAGCCGGTGCGTGGGAACACGCCCCCAGATTAGATGTACCGGATACGGCCATCGTCACGCGATGGTCCAGCAATAGCGGAGAGAGCTCATGCTTGATCAACACATCAAACAACAGTTGCGTGACTTGCTGGGACAGATCCCCGGCAGCATCGAACTGCAACTGACCCTGGATACCAGCGACGCAAGCCGCGAGCTGGAAAGCCTGGCGCAAGAGCTCGTCGCTCTGTCGGAGAAGCTGCGTTTACGCGACGCACCTGGCTCTGCGGCGCGCAAGCCTACGCTGGAAATCGTTTCGGCAGAACGCGGCACGCGCATCAGCTTTGCCGGCGTGCCATCGGGCCATGAATTCACCTCGCTGGTGCTCGCGCTGCTGCACAGCGGCGGGCACCCGCTGAAGCTCGAAGACGATCTGCAGCAGCAGATTCGAAACATCGACGGCGACCAGCACTTCGAAATCTACGTGTCGCTGTCGTGCCAGACCTGCCCCGACGTGGTGCAGGCCCTGAACATGCTGGCGGCGCTGAATCCACGCATCCGCACGGTAATGATTGACGGAGCCCTGTTCCCGGCTGAAATCGAGCAGCGCAACATCCTCGCGGTGCCGAGCGTGTATCTCAACGGCAAACGTTTTTCGCAGGGCCGCATCAGCGTCAACGACATCCTGCGCAAGCTCGATCAGTCGGCCGACAGCCGCAATGCAGCCGCGCTCGCCAACAAGGCGCCGTACGACATGCTGATCGTTGGCGGTGGTCCTGCTGGCGCTTCGGCTGCCATCTATGCCGCGCGGAAGGGTTTACGCACCGGCATCGTTGCTGAAAACTTTGGCGGCCAGGTACTCGATACGCTGGGCATCGAGAATTTTATCTCGGTGACGGCGACCGACGGTCCGAAACTCGTTGCGAGCCTTGAAGAGCATGTGCGCAGTTACGCCGTGGACATCATGCAAGGGCAGCGGGCGCGCGAGGTCACTGCCAAAGGCGCCGACGGCCTGTTCCGCGTTAATCTCGAATCCGGCGCCAGCCTGCGCGCGCGCAGCATCGTGTTTGCCACCGGCGCGCGCTGGCGCCAGATCAATGTGCCGGGCGAAGAGCGCTATAAAGGCAATGGCGTAGCTTACTGTCCGCACTGCGATGGTCCACTGTTCAAGGGCAGGAAGGTCGCCGTGGTTGGCGGCGGCAACTCGGGCATCGAAGCGGCGATCGATCTTGCCGGCATCGTCGAGCACGTGACTGTCATCGAGTTCGCATCCTCGTTGAAGGCCGACAAGGTGCTCGTCGACAAGGCGCACAGCCTTGCCAACATCACGATAGTCACCGATGCGCAGACCACGGCGATCGACGGTGACGAATCGCGCGTCAGCAGCTTGCGCTACCGGGACCGCAACACGGGTGCGGAGCACAGCCTCGAACTGGCGGGCGTGTTCGTGCAAATCGGGCTCGTCCCTAACAGTGGCCCGGTCAAGGGGCTCGTGGAACTCAGCAAGTTTGGCGAAGTGGTGACCAATCGCAAGGGCGAAACCTCAGTGCCGGGCATCTTTGCCGCCGGCGACGTCAGCGATACCGCATACAAGCAGATCATCATTGCGATGGGCCACGGCGCGACCGCTGCGCTCGGCGCCTTCGACTATCTGATTCGCAACAGCAGCGAGCCCGTGGCCAGGGCGGCCTGAGCGCACGCTTCACTATCCGCACCCAGCAGGCGGGGAATCCCTGGTCAGGGTACCCTGTCCTGTTTTATGCCGGGGCATGTTGACGCGCGATGGCTATAATCAGCGGAAAATAACTACTTCGTAACGGTGCCTTCGCCATGCCTTTGTCACCTGCCGATCTCGCCCGCTACTGCAAGCGCATCGGCTACGATGGCACCCCACAGCAGGATCTCGCGACCTTGCAGCATCTGCATCGCCTGCATCCGCAGGCCATCCCTTTCGAAAACCTCGATTCATGGCTTGGCCGCCCGGTATCGCTCGAGCCCGCGGCGGTATTCGACAAGCTCGTCGTGAAGCAGCGCGGCGGCTACTGCTTCGAACAGAACCTCTTGTTCCGCGAAGTGCTGGAGGCGCTCGGATTCAGCGTGCGCGGACTCGCGGCGCGCGTGCTGTGGAACCTGCCTGAGGGCTTCGTGCTGCCACGAACGCACATGCTGCTGCTCGTGAATGTTGCTCAGCAGCGCTATATCGCCGATGTTGGATTCGGCGGACTGACGCTGACGGCGCCACTGCAACTCGACAATGCTGCGGCGCAGCTGACGCCGCACGAAACATTCAGGATTATCGACGACGCTGCACATCATCTGCTGCAGGCCGATATCGCCGGGGCGTGGCAATCGCTGTACCGCTTCGGCATGGAGGAACAATTACCTTCCGACTACGCGATGAGCAACTGGTATGTCAGCATGCATCCCGAGTCGCGCTTCGTGCTGCAGCTGCTCGCCGGCCGCGCCGGCAGTGGTATGCGCCATGCACTGCTCGATGGCCGCTATACGCGCCATCACATCGGCAGGGAATCCGAGCAGCAGGTGCTCGCGGATCCGGCGGCGCTGCGCCGCGTACTGCAGCAGGAACTCGGCATCCGTCTATCGGAACTACCCGAAATCGATGCGCGCATTGGCTCCATATTCACGACAATCACAAACAACAATACTGCAACGCGGGGAGACTGAGACATGAACGACCAGAAGGCACCAGGGAGTTACCGTTATTACGATTTGCTGATGGTGGCCTTCGTCACTGTATTGCTGTGTTCCAACCTGATCGCTCCGGCGAAGGTCGGCTACGTGGTGTTCCCTTTCAGCCTGCCGCTGCTCGGTGACAATCTGAGCTTCGGTGCAGGCAACCTGTTCTTTCCCCTGGGCTACATCTTCGGCGACGTGCTGACCGAGGTGTATGGTTATGCCCGCGCGCGGCGCGTCATCTGGGCCGGATTCGGCGCGATGCTGTTCGCCACGGCAATGGCCTGGGTCATCGTCAACATGCCGGCATCGCCGGACGAACCCTTCAACACGGTGGTGCAACCGGCGGCGGAGACGCTGTTCGGCAATACCTGGCGTATCGTCTGCGCGTCGATCGTCGCCTTCTGGGTCGGTGACTTCGTCAACTCCTTCGTACTCGCGAAGATGAAAGTGCTGACCGCCGGCAAATGGCTGTGGACACGCACGATTGGGTCGACGATCGTCGGCCAGGGCGCCGACAGCCTGCTGTTCTACCCGATCGCCTTCGCCGGCATCTGGACCTTCGATACGCTGCTCGCAGTGATTGCCTTCAACTGGGGCTTCAAGATCGTCGTCGAGATCGTCATGACGCCGGCAACCTACGCGATCGTCAATCGCCTGAAGCGCGCAGAGAACGAGGACTATTACGACGCCGACACAAACTTCACGCCCTTCTCACTGAAAGTGTAAAGGGGCATGGGGGACGGGGGGACGGGGCCTGGAGACGGGGCTTGAGGGACAGACCACTGACCAATCGCCTTCGATATATCAGTGGTCTGTCCCTGAGCTGCTGAGCTGGGCTCCGAGGCTGGCAGCTTCGCCCCGGAGCCTGGTGTTGCGAGCCCGCCTGGACGACTCCGGGCAGGCCGTGGAGATCTAGTAGGTATACGCGTAGATCATCGACAGCGCACCCAGCACGGAGGCCAGGAAGATGCTGTGCTTGAAGGTGAAGCGCATCAGATCGCCTTCCTGTGAGCGTGCCATGCCGGTCGCGGCGACGGCCACCGCCAGACTCTGCAAACTGATCATCTTGCCCATGACGCCGCCGGCGGAGTTTGCCGCGGCCATCATCGCGGGATCGAAGCCCAGCTGATTGGCGGTGATGACCTGCAGGTTGCCGAACAGCGCGTTCGCGGAGGTATCGCTGCCGGTCAGGAATACACCAAGCCAGCCCAGGAGTGCGCTGAAGAAGGGGAACAGCGCGCCGGTAGCGGCGAAAGCCACGCCCATCGTCACGATCGAACCGGAGTAGTTCATCAGCGTGGCGAGACCCAGCACGGAGCCGATCGTCAGCAGCGAGAAGGCCATCTGCTTCAGCACCTTGCCGAGCAGCGTGATGTAGGCCGCGAACGACAGTTTCAGCACGAAGGCCGTCACGAACGACGACAGCATGCAGGCGGTGCCAGCGGCGGACAGCCAGTTGAAGGTCCAGCGCGCGGCATAAGGAGTCGGCGTCGATACTACTGGCAGGCTCTGCTGGATCTGGTTATGCAGGCCGGGCCACTCGATAACGATGCTTGCCTGGTCCAGAACGGCCTTGCCCCATGGGCTGCCCCACACGAGTACGAAGAGCACGAGGAAAATATAGGGCGACCAGGCGAGTATGGTTTCGCCGACGGGGTGCGTCTGCATGGCCAGCCTTACTTCCGTGTCGCCAGCCATGACGAAGCGGTCGGAGGGCTGCCAGACCTTGAACAGTGCAATGAGTCCGAGGATCGCCGCCAGTGCAGCGAGGATGTCGGTCAGCTCCGGGCCGATGAAGTTGGACACCAGCAGCTGGACGCTCGCAAAGCACACACCGCAGACCACAGCGGCCGGGATGACACCCTTGAGCGCCTTGACGCCGCCCATGACCATGATCAGGTAAGCCGGCACGAAGATCGAAATTGGCGCACACAGGCGGCCGATCCACGCGCTCAGTTCCAGCGACTCCAGGCCGGTAACGTTCGCCAGCGTCAGGACGGGCGTGCCGATCGAACCGAAGGCGACGGGCGCGGTATTGGCCAGCAGGCAGATACCGGCGGCGAAGAACGGCGAGAAGCCCAGGCCGGCGAGCATCGCGGCGGCGACCGCAACAGGCGTGCCGAAACCGGTAGCGCCTTCGATGAAGGCACCGAAGGCAAAGGCGATCAGCATGGCCTGCAGGCGGCGGTCAGGGGTCAGGCCGCCGATGGAATCCTTGATGATCTCGAACTTACCGGTATCGAGGGTGATGCGGTACAGCACGATGGCCCAGTACACGACCCAGCCAATCGGGAACAGGCCCTGGATGATGCCGTAGGTCACGGCGCTGAACACAAGATTCACCGGCATGCTGAAGACCACCAGCGACACGACGATGGAAGCGGCCAAACCCGACACCGCTGCCACCCACGAAGGCTTGCGCATGATGCCGATCAGCGTCAGCAGCACGAATATGGGGATTGCCGCGAGTAGCGCGGAAAGCAGCGGACTATCGGCAATGGGGGTGTAATTTTGTGGCCACATGAAAGGATGCCCCTTTTATTATGAGCTGCGGATTTGAGTAAGGACTTTGGCTGTCTTGGGTTGTGTGCGAACTGCGCTCGGGGTCCGGCCAGTATTGGCTCCGGCGGTTGCCCAGCGGGGGGCGATGATCCCTTAATTGCCCCTCAGCGTAAAGCCTCGGGCTGGCCCTCAGAGGCCTTTTCACGCGGAATTGCCGCGTCGCAGAGCCACTGTCATGGTCTCGTCATGAAGGTCCTTGCCTGCGCCGGAACTTGTCACTGCTCGATGGTTACTACTGACGGCATCCACCGTCGCCGCTGGCTGCGAGCCATTGTTTGTATCAGCGATCTGCGAGAGCGCGCATCACCATACCGAACCGTCCGGCTCCCTTGATGCCATTTACAGCCCCTCGCCGCATTTTCCAGCCTGCCTATTGGTTCGTTGCGAAGAACGCTTCTATACTCCTCAGTTCATTACTGTTGCCTGCAAACAGTATGAAAAATAAAACCAATAAATAGGCAGGACTGCCGCACTGATTGGTGCGGAATTGCACTCACTCACAGGGGAAACACGATGTCACACGGCAACAAGCTGTTTGCGCGACGCCAGCTCGCGCTACAAATTTCGGCGCTGGCCACACTGCTCAGCGCTCCGCTCCATGGCGCATTCGCACAGCAGCAACCCGAAGAAGTGACTGTCACTGGCTCGCGCATCCAGCGCGACATTGGCTTCACCTCGCCAGTGCCGGTGACCGCGATAGACCTCGGTGAGCTCAACATGTTTGAACCCGGCCTCAGCTTTGCTCAGCAGCTCGAGAACCTGCCCCAGTTCTACAACAACATCAGTTCGGACAGCATCGGCGGCCGTGTAACCGCCGACGTCGGCCAGAGTCAGTTGAACATGCGCGGCATGGGCGGCGGTCGCACGCTGGTGCTGCTCGATGGCCTGCGCATCGTTCCATCTGACCGCCGCAGTTCGGTCAGCGTCGATTATCTACCGACCACGCTGATCCAGCGCGTCGATGTCGTCACCGGCGGCGCTTCGGCCGCCTATGGTGCCGATGCCCTTGCCGGCGTCACCAACTTCATTCTCAATCGCAACTTCAGCGGCCTCGACTTAAAAATGAGTAC
>JBEGWB010000037.1:0-24075 GCA_041178065.1 Pseudomonadota bacterium
AGCGTCCCCCCGCAGGCAGCACCGGCTCGAGACTCGTGCACCAGGCATCCATCTCACAACGAGGCCCGCGGACAGCAATCCACCGTGTCAAAGAAGCGCTCACCCGATCGGATATCAGCGACACAAATCCAGCTACGAGGCGCAAGCCTCAGCGAGGCTGCTTGATTCTTACGAATACGTCACACACGGAAGGCCTCCATCATGTTGCCCAGTTCATCGGATTGTTTGCCAAGGTTTTCACTGTTGGCGGCAGCTTCTTCAACCAGCGCGGAATTCTGCTGGGTCATTTCGTCCATCTGCTGCACGGCGGCGTTGACCGCGGCGATGCCGTCGGCCTGCTCGTTCGATGCGGCCATGATTTCTTCCACCACCTTCGTGACCTTTCTCACCGCCGTGGAAATTCCGTCGAGCATGAGGCCTGTCTTGTTGACCAGCAGCGAGCCTTCGTCGACCTTGCGCGCGCTGTCGTCGATGAGCTCCTTGATTTCCTTGGCGGCGCCGGCGCTGCGGCCTGCGAGTTTGCGTACTTCGTCAGCAACGACGGCGAAACCGCGCCCCTGGTCGCCGGCACGCGCCGCTTCGACAGAGGCGTTCAGCGCAAGCAGGTTGGTTTGAAACGCAATCGAGTTGATCAGTTCTATGATGCTGTTGATCTTCTGGCTCGAATTCGTGATCTCGGCCATTGCATTGACCGCACTGCGCACGACCGCCGCGCCACTTTCGGCCGAGGAGCGCGCGCCGCCGGCGAGATCATTGGCGAGCTTGGCGTTGGCAGCGGTCTGTTGCACAGTCGTCGTCATCTGCTCCATCGCGGACGCGGTTTCCTCGAGGCTCGATGCCTGCTCCTCGGTGCGTGTGCTCAGCTCCGAATTGCCCGACGCGATCTCGCTTGCGCTGTGGCGCACGATTGCCGACGTATCCTTGACCTTGCGGAGCGATTCCCGCAATTGCGCCAGCGCCGTGTTCACGTAGTCTTTCAGCTCCTGCAGCTCGCCTTCATAACTGCCGTGCATGTCTTCCGTCAGGTCGTAGTGCGACACGGCCTTCATGACCCGCGTGATTTCCTGCAGTGGTTCGGTGATGGCATCGAGCATCTGGTTGATGTCTTCGCGCAAGCGGCGGTTGTCGCCGGTCGCGTCAGCGAGTTGCGCGCGTTCCGACAGACGTCCTTCCTTCGCCGCCGTAATCAGGCGCGCGATTTCGAGAACGGTTTCCTTTTGCTGCGTAATGTCGGTGCAGTACTCGACGACTTTCGCCACCTCGCCGTTGCCATTGCGGATCGGCACGTAGGTCGACTGGATCCACAGATGCTTGCCATGGTTGCCGTTGTGGCGGAATTCGCCGGCGACCGACTTGCCGCTGCGGAGCTCGTCCCAGAACGCCTTGTATGTCGGTGTGTCGCGATTCTCCGGGCGACAGAACATCTTGTGGTGCTGTCCCTTGATGTCGGCAAGCGTATAGCCGAGTGCGTCGAGAAACAGCTGATTGGCCTCGAGGATCGTCCCGTCGGCACTGAACTGGATAACGGCCTGCGCGGCGTTGATGCCTTCGATCTGGCCCTGGTAGTCGGAGTTGATGCGCTTCTGTTCGGTGACATCGACGCCGTACATCATGACTTTCTGCACGCGGCCGTGGTGGTCGAGGAAAGGCGTGTAGGAGGCGTGCATCCATACTTCCTGGCCGCTCTTCGTCAGGTGCCTGAACTCGCCGAGCTTCGCTTCCCCATTGTTGACCAGGCTTTGCCAGAAGCGTGTGTATTCAGGCGACAGGCCGTACCTGGCGTCGACCATCGTGCGGTGATGCTGGCCAATGAGTTCAGCGGACTTGTAACCGAGCCTGTCGAGGAAAATGTCGTTGGCTTCGAGCACGCGGCCATCGGGTTCGAACTGGCATACAGCCTGGGCTGCGCGGATTGCCTTGATCTGGCCCTCGAAGTCGTAGTTCAGCAGCAGCTGCCAGCTGATGTCGACCGCATACTCGACGATCTTGCAGATGCGGCCATTCTCGTCGCGGATCGGTGTGTAGCTGGCGCGCAGCCAGATGTCCTTGCCGTTCTTGCAGATGCGCATGAAGGCGCCCTGCTGGGCCTGGCCGCTCCGCAGGTTGTCCCAGAACTTGCGGTACTGGTCCGATGCCGCGTGGTCCGCAAGCACCAGCATGCGGTGATGCTGGCCGAGCAGTTCCTCGCGTGCGTAGCCGAGCAGTTGCGTGAAAATCGAATTGACGTCGAGGATAGTGCCGTCGGTATCGAAATGAACGACAGCCTGCGTGCCGTAGATGGCGTCGAGCTGGCTTTTCATCTCCGCATAGTCCTTAGCGGCAACTGAAATCCTGCGGCGTCCCGTCAGCGCCAGAACTTCGGCGGCCTGCGCTAGTGAACTCTGGAATATGCTCATATGCCGTTCTTCTGTACGGATGGATACTGCGGCTCTTGTTAATGACCTAACGGCATAAACCCCGCCCAACTTGAGGGCTCAATTGCTATACTTGTAAGCCAATCCGCACCCTGGATAGCCCGGCTCAATGCAAGAACTGACGATTACCCGCCCCGACGACTGGCATGTACATTTCCGGGACGGGGCCGCGCTGCAGCACACCGTCCCCCATACCGCCCGGGTTTTTGCTCGCGCCATTGCGATGCCTAACCTCGTGCCTCCGGTAAAAAACGCCGAGCAGGCAAAGGCTTACCGCGAGCGCCTGCTAGCCGGGGCGCCGGTCGGAAGCGGCTTTGATCCGCTGATGGTGCTATACCTGACCGACGAAACCACGCCCGCCGACGTCCGCGCCGCGAAGGCCGGCGGCCATGTCGTCGCTGCGAAACTCTACCCGGCCGGCGCCACCACCAACTCGGCTCACGGCGTGACCTCGATCGAGAGGATCTACCCCACGCTGGAAGCGATGAGTGAGGTCGGCATGCTGCTGCTGGTGCACGGCGAGGTCACGACCAACCACATCGACATCTTCGACCGCGAACAGGTGTTCATCGAGACCATACTCGCACCGCTGTGCCAACGTTTTCCCCAGCTCAAGGTGGTGCTCGAGCACATCACGACGCGCGACGCCGCGCAGTTCGTCACTGCAGCGCCGGCCAATGTCGCGGCAACGCTGACGGTGCAGCACCTGCTATATAACCGCAATAACATGCTGGTCGGTGGCGTGCGGCCGCACCTGTTCTGCCTACCGATCCTCAAACGTAACATTCACCAGCAGGCGCTGCTGGAATGCGCGGCCGGCGGCAGTCCCAAGTTCTTCCTCGGCACCGATTCCGCGCCGCACGCGCGCCATACGAAGGAAACCGCCTGCGGCTGCGCCGGCTGCTTCACGGCGCCCGCGGCGCTGGAAATGTATGCGGAAATCTTCGAGTCGCTCGACGCGCTCGACAAACTCGAAGCTTTCGCGAGCTTCCACGGTCCGGACTTCTACGGCCTGCCGCGCAACACGCAGACGATCAGGCTGCGCAAGGAAACCTGGACCCTGCCCGCCGAATATCCCCTCGGTGCTGACAGCATCATCCCTTTGAGAGCGGGCGAAGCCCTGCAGTGGAAAGTTATTACGTGACAGAACCAAGCGAAGTAAAAGCGAACCAAATCAAGGAAGCCGAGGATACCGATCTCGTGTCGGCGGGTAACACGGCAATGGCGCGCCGCTTCCGCGGCTTCATGCCGGTCGTCATCGACGTCGAGTGCGGCGGCTTCATTGCGCAGACTGACGCGATCCTCGAGATAGCCGCCGTGTTGCTCGGTTTCAACGAGCATGGCCAGCTGGTCCGCGAGAGTACGCACTTCTATCGTGTCGTGCCCTTCCCCGGCCTGAAACTGGAAGAGGCCGCACTGAAGTTCACCGGCATCAACCCGCATCATCCGCTGCGCATCGCGCATCCGGAACCGGAAGTGTTCCGCGACATGTTCCAGCACATCCGCGCGAAGATGAAAGCCGAGGAGTGCAAACGTGCGATCCTCGTCGGCCACAACGCGCACTTCGATCATGGCTTCGTGCGCGCCGCGGCCGAGCGCCACAATCTCAAACGCAATCCCTTTCATCCGTTTTCGAGCCTCGACACCGCGTCGATGTCGGCCCTGTGCTTCGGCCAGACCGTGCTCGCTCGTGCCTGCGATGCAGCAGGGCTCGGCTTCGAACCGGAAGAAGCGCACTCGGCGCGTTACGATGCAGAGAAGACCGCCGACCTGTTCTGCCACATGGTCAACAAGTGGCAACAACTCGGTGGCTGGCCGCTCTGACCCCAGTCAGGCCCTTGCCTTGTCCAGTGTTGAACCATGAACATGAGCGATGACAAAAGTGGCCTGTCCCCGGTAGCGCAGAGCGCCGCGTGGTGCTTCTACACAGCGGTGTTCCTCAACGCATTCGTCGACCTCGGCCACAAGATCACGCTGCAAAATACGCTGTTCAAGCTGTACAGCGGCTCGTACCAGGTCGTCATGACGGCGCTGGTCAATGCCCTGATCCTGCTGCCGTTCATTGCGTTGCTGACGCCTGCAGGCTTCCTTTCCGACCGCTACAACAAGCTGCGCATCATGCGCACCACCGCCTGGGGCGGCATCGCGATCTGCGCCGTCATCGTGCTGTGTTATCACCTCGGCTGGTTCCTGGCTGCTTTCGCGATGACGCTGCTGCTGGCCATACAGTCAGCGATCTATTCGCCGGCGAAGTACGGCTTCATCAAGGAATTTTTCGGCCGGCAACGCCTCGGCGAGGTCAATGGCATTGTCGCCGCGCTCGCGATCGTATCGATACTTGCGGGCACGCTCGCGTTCTCGATCACGTTTGAAACGCTGTATCCCGCCGAAGCCCGCAGCGAGGCCGAGGTGCTGCGCGCAATCGCGCCCAGCGGCTGGCTACTGCTGATCGGCAGCATGCTCGAAGCCTTCCTGCTATACCGCATTCCGCTCGATGCGCTGCATACGCCACCCGCTGACCTGCCGCGCCTGCAGAAGTGGCACCAGTGGTTCGGCCCGCGCCAGTTGCGCGAAAATCTCCAGCCGTTGCTCGAGAGCCGCGCGATTCGCCTCGCGGCAATCGGGCTAGCCATGTTCTGGGCCGTCGGCCAGGTCATGCTGGCCTCCTTCCCCGCGTTTCTGAAAGATAACCTCGGCGTCGACAACACCATCCTCGTGCAGGGCATCATCGCGAGTTCGGGACTGGGCATCGCGCTCGGTTCGATGTACGCCGGCCGCTTCTCCCGTAACTACATCGAAACCGGGCTGCTGCCGCTCGGCGCGCTCGGCCTCGCGATTGGCCTGCTGGCGCTGCCGCAGGTCGAGTCGACATTCATGGCGGCCCTGCTGTTCTTCTTCATCGGCATCATGGGCGGCATCTTCATCGTGCCGCTGAACGCGCTGATCCAGTACTTCGCCGGCGAAGCAGCGCTCGGCCGCACCCTGGCCGCCAGCAACTGGCTGCAGAACGTAAACATGCTGCTGTTCCTGCTGCTGACAATGGCCTTCGCGCTGCTGGGCTGGAGTAGCAAGGCGCTGCTGCAGCTGGTCGCCGTCGTCGCGCTCCTTGGCAGCTGTTACACACTGTGGGAACTGCCGCAGAGTCTTACGCGCTTCATTCTCGGCCGCATCGTGACGACGCGTTACCGCATCAAGGTGCAGGGCATGAAGCACATTCCGGCGCAAGGCGGCGTGCTCCTGCTCGGCAACCATGTCAGCTGGATCGACTGGGCGGTGGTGCAGATCGCCTGCCCGCGGCCGGTACGCTTTGTCATGATCGAGTCGATCTACAAGCTTTGGTATCTCAACTGGTTCCTGCGGCTGTTCGGTACGATCCCGATTTCTGGCGGCGCCGCGAGCCGCAGTTCGCTCGAGAACGTGTCCGAAGCACTGCAGCAGGGCGAAGTCGTGTGCCTGTTCCCGGAAGGCGTCATCAGCCGCAGCGGCAATCTTGCCGAATTCCGCCGCGGCTACGAGCGCGCCTGCGTGAACGTCGACGACAGTGTGGTCATCTTGCCGTTTTACCTGCGCGGACTGTGGGGCAGCGCATTCTCTCGTTCGTCTGAACGCCTGAAACGCGGCGCCCGCACCCGTTTCATGCATGAAGTTGTCGTCGACTTTGGCGTGCCGATGCCACGCACGACGACAGCCGAGGTAGTGAAGCGCAGCATCGTCGATCTGTCGCAATCATCATGGCAGGAATACGCCGACACACTGCCGACGCTCGGCCAGATGTGGATCGACACTGCCGCGCAACGCGGCAACCCGGTCGTGCTGCTCGACACGCTCGGCACGAGCATGAAGTCGCTTACCGCGCTGACCGGCTCGATCATCATGGCGCGCCGGTTCCGCAAATTCAGCCCCGAGCAGAACATTGGATTGCTGCTACCAAGCAGCACCGCGAGCGTGCTCGGAAACCTTGGCGCAATGCTCGCTGGAAAAACCTCCGTGAACCTGAACTTCACCGCCAGCAGCGACGCGGTCACGTCGGCGGTGATGCAGGCCGAACTGAAAACGATTTATACCTCGCGGCGTTTTCTCGACAAGCTGCAAACGCGTGGCATCGATTTCTCGGCGCTGCAGGATCACTGCAAGCTCGTCATGCTGGAAGATTTCCGCGCGTCGACATCCACCGTCGAGAAAGTGCTGACACTGATGACCTGCACGCTATTGCCGCGCGCCTTACTGAAGCATTTGTTCTGTGCACGCCATTCCAACGAGCAGACGGCAACGATCCTGTTTTCGAGCGGCACCGAAGGCGCGCCGAAAGGCGTGCAGCTGAGCCACCGCAACCTCGCCGCGAACGTCAAGCAGGTCACGCAGATCTTCGATATTGAAGACGACGACGTGATGATGGCCAACCTGCCGCCCTTCCATGCCTTCGGCCTGACAACCACCCTGTTCCTGCCAATGCTCGAACGCATTCCGGTGGTATGCCACGCTGACCCGACCGATGTCGCCGCGACGGCCATGGCGATCGCGGAACATCGCATCACGATCCTGTTCGGGACCTCGAGCTTCTTCAGGCTGTACGCGCGCAACTCCAGGATTCATCCACTGATGCTGGACAGCCTGCGCCTCGTTGTCGCCGGCGCGGAGAAACTGCAGGACGAAGTGCGCAAGGAGTTCAAGCTGAAGTTCAACAAGGACATCCATGAAGGATATGGCGCCACGGAAGTGTCGCCTGTCGCGAGCTGCAACATGCCGGACAAGATCAGCCCTGATGACTGGAAGGTGCAGATTGGCGGCAAGATCGGTTCGGTGGGGCTGCCGATTCCCGGCACGAGTTTCCGCATCGTGGATCCAGAGACCTGGAAGCCGCTCGAGACCGGGCAGGCTGGCATGATCCTGATCAGCGGCGCGCAGGTGATGCCGCGCTACCTCAAGAACGAAACCAAGACCGCGCAGGTCTTGCGCGATCTCGACGGCAAACGCTGGTACGTCACCGGCGACAAGGGCTATCTCGATGCGGATGGCTTTTTGTTCATCCAGGACCGCTATTCCCGCTTCGCGAAAATCGGTGGCGAGATGGTGGGGTTTGGCACGGTGGAAGCAGCGCTGAAAGCCGTGTTCAACGATCCGGAGGTGGAAGTCGTCGTCGTCAGCCTGCCAGACGAGAAAAAGGGCGAGAAGCTGATTGCATTGTGCACATGTGCCGTCGACACAGCGACGTTTCGCGCAGGCCTCACGGCGCAAGGACTCAACCAGCTGGCGCATCCAGCCCTGTACTTTCACGTCGAGGAAATTCCCAAACTCGGCTCTGGCAAGACCGACTTCAGCATGGCCAGGAAGCTCGCGCTGAAACTCGCGGCACAAACGGCCTGAAGATCACAGTAGCGCGATCGCCGCTCGCAGCGGCGGTCAGAAGTTGATTCCCTTTGCATTCGCCGGCTGGTAATTCCAGTCCGGTTCACCGAGCAGGTAACCCACTTCATCTTCCTTGATGACTTCGACTTCCGCTGTGGCGGCGCTCATCCACTCCTGCATCGCCGGCGTACCGAGCTGCGTGCGCACGTAGCTTGCGACAAGCTCGGGCAACTCCGGCTGATACGAATGAAAGCGCAGCGCCACGGGCGCGAACATCGCGTCGACTATGCCAAACTCGCCGAACAACCAGGGGCCGCCGGATTTGTTGAGACAGGCCGTCCAGATGTCGCAGATGCGTTCGATGTCACGCGCTACGGCTCCGTCGACGGGCATCTTGCGCAGCAGCCGCACATTCATGGGCCAGGCACCGCGCAGCGCCTGGAAGCCCGCGTGCATTTCCGCGGCGTACGAACGCGCCTGCGCGCGTTCGGCAACGCTCTGCGGCCAACCGCGGGCATTCAGATACTGCTCGGATATGTACTCGCAGATCGCCAGCGAATCCCACACCGCCAGTGAGCCGTCCTGCAAGGCCGGGACTTTGCCGGTGGGTGAATACTGCTTGAGGCGTTCCACCGATTGCGGCAGGAACAGCGGCAGGCGCAGTTCGGCAAAGGGCACAGCCATGTGCCGCAGTAATATCCAGGGCCGCAGCGACCAGGACGAGTAGTTCTTGTTGCCTATGACCAGTGTCAGTTCACCCATGCGTGAATCCTCCGATGGCTTGATCGCTGGGAGGAAATCTACCCGGTCTTGCCGGGCAACCAAAGCCGCCAGAATCCGCCGGCACGAGCAAATTTCCCCGGAAATGAGCTGAATGCCAATCGTTGCCAGTTGACATTGATTCTCATTCCCCTTAAATTTCACGGCGTCCATCCACTACCAGTCCTGTTTGAGCCATGTACGTCTGTCTCTGCAAAGCTGTAACCGACCGCCAGATCCGCGAAACCATCTCCGGTGGCAACGCCTGCACCTATGCTGATATTCGCCGTGAACTCGGCGTTGCCACGCAGTGCGGCAAGTGCGGCCAGATGGCGAAGTCCATCGTCGAAACCGCGGTGAAGAAAGCCGAATTCATGTCGGCCGTCTGAGCCACTTCAGTCTTCCACCCCCTCCCCCATAAGCTCCATTCCGGCCCAGCCCTTTCCGCGCGCCTGAGCCGCTTTGTTGCGTTCCCGCCGAAGCTGCGAACACAAGTCAGAACGAGAACCATTCTTGCTTAACTATGTCCATAAAATCATGGGCTTAGGCAACTTTATCTGGACAAGCACCCTCGCGCGAAACCACAATGGTCGCACCGCTGATTTCCCGCTACCGAGGTTTCCCCCCATGCAAGGCGACAAACAGGTTATTGCCCATCTGAACAAGATCCTGGCGAACGAACTGATTGCGATTAACCAGTACTTCCTGCACGCCAAGATGTTCAAGAACTGGGGGCTGAAGGAACTGGCCGACCACAGCCGGCATGAATCCATCGATGAAATGAAGCATGCCGACAGGCTGATCGACCGCATCCTCTTCCTAGAAGGCCTGCCCAACCTGCAGGATCTGGGCAAGCTGAACATCGGCGAGAACACGCAGGAAATCTTCCAGTGCGATCTCGGCCTCGAGATGCGCGCCATCCCCGACCTTAAAAGCGCAATCACCTACAGCGACAGCGTGCGCGATTACGCCACGAGCGAGTTGCTCGAGGACATCCTGAAGAGCGAGGAAGAACACGTCGACTGGCTCGAAACGCAGCTGTCGCTGATCGAAAAAGTCGGCATACAGAACTACCTGCAGGACAAGATGGGCGACGACTGAGCCGCTGCAGCTACCCCCGGGTATACGCCAGGGCCCCATGACTGCGGGCCCTGGCCCGCCGAAACCCGAGGGCGCAGGCGGCTTGCAAACGCTCTCCCCTCCCTGCATATTTGCCTTCCTTTTTTTGCCCCCCTCAATTCTTTCTTCAAGGAGATTTCATGACTGCATTCGTTTGCCAGAAAGCCCCGAATTTCACTGCTGCGGCGGTAATGCCCGACGGTTCCATCAAAGGCGACTTTTCACTGTCGGACTATGCAGGAAAGTACGTCGTCATCTTCTTCTACCCGCTCGACTTCACCTTTGTGTGCCCCTCTGAAATCCTTGCGCACAACAGCCGCGTCGCCGAATTCAAAAGCCGTGGCGTAAACGTTATCGGCGTGTCCATCGACTCGCAGTTCACGCATGCCGCATGGCGCAACACCCCACTCAACAATGGTGGTATCGGCCCGATTGGCTTCCCGCTGGTTGCTGACGTCAAACACGAAATCGCACAGGCCTATGGCGTTGAACATCCGCAGGCTGGCGTCGCGCTGCGCGGTTCCTTCCTCATCGATAAGGAAGGCGTCATCCAGCACATGGTCATCAATAATCTGCCGCTGGGCCGCAACGTCGATGAAATGCTGCGCATGGTTGATGCACTGCAGTTCACCGAAGAGCACGGTGAAGTTTGCCCGGCCGGCTGGAACAAAGGCGACGAAGGCATGAAGCCCGACGCTGCCGGCGTTGCCAAATACCTCAGCAAGCACGGCGCAGAGCTGTAATCCGCAAGTCCACGCCAGAGGCCGGTCGCAACGACCGGTCTCTGCTGCCAGCAAGACCAATCCCGTGAGCTTCATTCATAGCCCCCAACGTATCTGGCTCGACATCGCCGTAGGTATCGCGCTGACGTCGATGCTCGTGTTCGGCAGCATCGGCATCTTCCGGCTGAACAACGACGCGCGCGAACGCGAGTTGTCGTCCGAACTGGCGATGGCCGGGCAGACCTTCTCGACCGGCCTCGGCTGCGTGGCCTGCCACACTGTCGATGGCAGTCCAGGCGTCGGTCCGAGCTGGAAAGGCATGTGGGGCAGAAGTGAAACGCTGACGAATGGAAACACCGTCGTCGTCGACGAAGCCTACTTTCGCGAATCGCTGAGCGATCCGCCACGCAAGCTGGTCGCTGGCTATCCAAACGTCATGCTGCGCTACTTCCTCGAGGACGAGGAGATCAATGCGTTGATCGAGTTTGCGAAGCAGCTATCGGATGAACAACCCTCCCCGCTCCCGAAAAACTGATCACCCAGGTCAGCGTCACGGGATCAAATGGGGTCAGAGCCCATTTCCTGTATAAAAAAACAGGGTCAGAGCCCCATTGTTTTGTTAAGAGCCTGGGCCTCGGCGGTATACAGCTTCCGCCACTTGAAATACCCAAAAACCACGATCACGACATACAGCGCAAACAGTAGCGCCGTCAGCCCCAGGCCGCGATCGATGTAAACGAAGATCGCGAGTCCGTCGATCACGATCCAGTACAGCCAGTTCTCCAGTACCTTGCGCACGACCAGGAAGGTCGTGATCACGCTGCCCCATGTGATGAAGGAGTCGACGAAAGGCCATGCTGAGTTCGTCCAGCGCTGCATGGCCCAGCCGTTGGCAGAGGCCAGTAGCAACATCAAGGCAAACAGCGCGACGTGCTGCCCGGCGCGCAAGCTGACGATGCCGACACCGCTGTGGTCCTTGCCGCCTGCTTTCCACTGGTACCAGCCCAGTATGGCCATGACGACATAGAACAGGTTCAGCGCCGCTTCCGTGTACAGCTGTGCCTCCCACATGATCAGCACATACAGTGCCGAACTCACCAGCGCACAGTACCAGCACCAGATGTTTTCACGCGCAGCCAGGATGAGATAAGCCAACGCCAGAACAACAGCGAGGCCTTCAAGCGACAGGACCGCTGCGACGATGGCAGGCATCATTCCGGCGCGTAGCCTGGAATGAGCTTCGTCACGAACACGGCTTTGCCCAGCGTCTCGTGACTCCACTTGAGCATCTCGGTTAGTACACGCATGACCAGCCCGTATTCGCCGACGATCAAGGTTGCCGTGGCCGTCGTTTGCACGCGCAGGCCAGCCTGCGTGTTCAACTGTTTGATGAATGCGAGGATGGGCGGCGCATAGTCCTGCTGAAAGGGATACATGCTGATTTCGACGGTAAGCATCATTGTTGAATCCTCCTGTGGTTCATTCCTGCGCGACTATCGCTGCGGACTTGCTGATGGGCCGAAAGCGCATGCTCAGCACCACACCCGCGGCCACGAGCACCATGCCGGCATAGGTTAGCAGATTGAAGTTTTCGTCGAACAATACGAAACCCAGGGCAAGCGCGAACAGCACTTCGGTGTAGTTGACGATCGCGACGCGCGACACCGACGCGATCTGGTACGACATGGTCATGAAGTACTGGCCGAGCTGCGTGGTGATGCCCATCAGCAGCAGGAACAACCATTCCCAGCCCTGCGGCTGCACCCAGTTGAACACCGAATACAGCGCCGTGAACGGCAGGCACACGAGCGGAAAGTAAAACATGATGACGAGCGGATGTTCTTCACTGCCCAGCCTGCGCACGCTGTTATAGGCGAGCCCCATGCAAAACGATGCGCTGACACCAATCGCGAGATGCCACAGCGAAATACGATAGTCGAAACCCTGGATCATGACTACGCCGAAAAAACTCAGCACGAAGAACGCGAGCTGCAGGGGCGCGACCTTCTCGCGCACGAACCAGATGGCGATCAGCGTCGTGAAGATTGGCGACAGATGGGTCAGGGTTGTCGCCGCGGCGAGCGGAATGGTTTGGATCAGGTAGAAGCCCTGCGCGAGCGACAGTGCGCCGGCCAGGCCACGGAACAGCAACAAGGCGCGATTGTTGCCGAGCGGTGCGACACCCGCGCGCGCCAGCCCCCACAAACACAGCAAGGCCGAAATCACCGCGCGGAAGAAAATCACTTCCAGCACCGGAATATTCGACAGCAGGCGCACGCAGAGTGCCATCAGTGCGAAGAAGAAGCTGGCGAGCAGCATGTAGAGTATGCCGCGCCTGTCGTTTGCGATCAGACTCATCCTGCGTCCACACGAGTGCTCGTTGACTAAAGTATTCGTTCACAAAAAAGCCCGGGCTGTGAACCCGGGCTTTCGGACTTGCGTTATCCCGTCACAAACGGGAATCACTGCGTAGCTGCGTGCGCAGGTACGGCGGCAAACTAGGCCTGTGCGCGCTTCGCGGCGGATTCGTCGATCAATTTTTTTAGCTCACCCGAATCGTGCATCTCGGTCATGATGTCGCAACCACCAACGAGTTCGCCATCGACGAACAGCTGCGGGAAGGTCGGCCATTCCGACACCTTCGGCAGGTTGGCGCGGATCTCGGGATTCGACAGGATGTCGACGTACGCGAACTTCTCGCCGCAGGCCATCATGATCTGTGTGGCGCGCGCGGAGAAGCCGCACTGCGGCTGGTTTGGGTTGCCTTTCATGTACAGGATGATGGGGTTGTTCTTGATCTGGTCGCGGATGGTGTCTTCGATGCTCATAGGAATTTCCTGCGCAAAAAATAGGGAAATGGTTAAAAAGGGACCTCGCTATTGTAGCCCTTTTGGAAATAGGTGTCAGAGCCGAATTTCTGCCGGCTGATGCAATTCCGGAAATTTTAACCTGCTACCTATTTCATCGACGGGGTTCTCAATAAAGGCCATTTTCATTAGAATCGCCGCTCATCGGGCAGCCATGGCTGCCCTTTTGCGTTTTTCAGGCTGTTGAAAACCTGAGGCTGCGTCCGGAGCTCATCCGAACACCGCCCGGACGACCGGAGACCTCGACATGACCGCAAGCAACCAGGCCCTCGCTGCTACTGCCGCTACCGCCAATATCCCTGCGATGGGTAATGTCATGCCGACCTACGGCAGACTACCGATTGCATTCGTGCGCGGCGAAGGCTGCTACCTCTACGATACCAACGGGCGCCGCTATTTCGACGCACTCGCCGGCGTTGCCGTCAACGCCCTCGGCCATTCCCACGCCGGCTTCATCGCCGCGGTGACCAAGCAGCTCAACACGCTCGTACACACGTCGAATTACTACGAAATTCCACTGCAGACGCAGCTGGCCGAAACGCTATGCCAGCGTTCGGGTATGGAGCGCGTCTTCTTCAACAACTCCGGCGCTGAAGCCAACGAGGCCGCAATCAAGATCGCGCGCCGTTTTGGTTTTAACAAGGGCATTGCTGTACCGCATATCCTCGTCATGGAGAACGCATTCCACGGTCGCACGATGGGCGCGCTGACAGCGACATATAACAAGAAATACCAGGAAGGCTTCGGCCCCTTGCTCGACGGATTCGTGCGCGTACCCTACAACGATGTTGCGGCGGTGAAGGCGGCAATCGAGGCCACGCCGCAACTGGTGGCGATTCTCGTCGAGCCGATCGTCGGCGAAGGCGGCGTCGTCAAACCGGCTGACAACTACCTCAACGAACTCCGCGCACTGTGCGATACGCACGACATGCTGCTGATGCTCGACGAAGTGCAGACCGGCAACGGGCGGACCGGCGCCTGGTTTGCGTACCAGCACAACGGCATCCTGCCAGATGTATTGTCGACGGCCAAAGGTCTAGGCAACGGCTTCCCGATCGGTGCCTGCCTCACGCGCGGCAGGGCCAACGTCTTGTCCGCCGGCCATCATGGGTCAACCTTTGGCGGCAGCCCGCTCGCCGCTGCCGCCGGCATCGCCGTGTACAAAGCACTGGCGAACGAAGACTTACTCGGCAACGCCAAACGCCGCGGCGAACAGATCGACGCAGGCTTTCGCAAAGCGCTGGCCGATTGCAAAGGTGTCAAGGACATCCGCAGCAAGGGCCTGATGATCGGCGTCGAACTCGATCGCCCCTGTAAGGAGCTCGTCGAACGCGCGCGCAGCCAGGGCCTGTTGTTGAACGTCACTGCCGACTCCGTCATCCGTCTAGTGCCACCTTTGACGCTGAACCAGGAAGAAGCCGACTTTATCGTCAACGTAGTAAGCAGGATCGTGAAGGAGTTTTGCGATGGCCGTTAGACATTTCCTGACACTGCTCGATCTCACGCCCGCTGAACTGCGCGGCGTACTGACACGCGCCAGTGAACTGAAAACCATGCAGCGCAACGGACTGGCGCACGACTACCTGCAGCGCAAGACGCTCGCGATGATCTTCGAGAAAGCCTCGACACGTACGCGTGTTTCCTTTGAAACCGCGATGACGCAACTGGGCGGCGCCTCGATTTTCCTGTCACCGAACGACACGCAGCTCGGCCGCGGCGAACCGATCGAAGATACCGCGCGCGTGCTGTCGCGCATGGTCGACGCGATCATGGTGCGCACCTTCGCGCACAGTAAAATCGTCACGATGGCGCAGCATTCCAACGTGCCGGTCATCAATGCGCTGACCGACGATCACCATCCTTGCCAGTTGCTTGCCGACATGCAGACCTACCAGGAGCATCGCGGCAGCATCGCGGGCAAAACTGTGTGCTGGGTCGGCGACGGCAACAACATGTGCAATTCGTTCATCGATGCCGCGCGCCAGCTCGACTTCGAACTCGTCGTTGCCTGTCCGGAGGGTTACGACCCGATGCAGAGCCTCGTCGAGCAAAACAGCAAGCGCGTACGCATCGTGCGCGATCCGAAGCAGGCCATCCGCGGCGCGCATCTCGTCGCGACCGATGTCTGGGCCTCGATGGGCCAGGAAGCGGAAAAGCAAAAGCGCGAGAAGGCCTTTGCCGGCTATCAGGTGACGCAGGAACTGATGGCACTGGCCGACAGCAAGGCGCTGTTCCTGCACTGCCTGCCGGCGCATCGCGGCGAGGAGGTCAGTGCCGACGTCATCGACGCAGCGGACTCCGTCGTCTGGGATGAGGCCGAAAACCGCCTGCACGCGCAGAAAGCCCTGCTGGAATTCCTGCTCTGCAAATAACGACAGTGGATTCCCGCCTCCGCGGGACTCCAGCCAGGCAAGCTGAGTATCACCAGTCAGGCGCACATGACCACGTTGCTCGACATCAAGGCCATTACCTGCCGCTACGGCGCGAAGGAAATTTTCGCCGACCTGAGTTTCAAGGTCGGTAAGGGCAGTATCGCCTGCCTGCTAGGGCCGAGCGGCTGCGGCAAGACCACGGCCTTGCGCGCCATCGCCGGTTTCGAGCCAGTCTACAGCGGCAGCATCCTGCTCGACGGCCTGACGCTGAGCGCCGCCGGAATGACGCTGCCGCCCGAGCAGCGTCAGGTCGGCATGGTGTTCCAGGACTATGCGCTGTTCCCGCACCTCACGGTCGCCGACAACATTGCTTTCGGACTGCAGAAGCGCGCCAAGCAGGAGCGCCAGCGCATCACCGCGGAGCTGCTGGAGCTGATCCGCATGCAGGAAGCCGGCGGCGCCTATCCCCACCAGTTGTCGGGCGGTCAGCAGCAGCGTGTCGCGCTCGCCCGCGCGCTGGCGCCCAGACCCAAGCTGCTGCTGCTCGACGAGCCCTTTTCCAATCTCGATACCGAGCTGCGCCGCAGCCTCAGCCTCGAAGTACGGACGATCCTGAAGCAGCACGGCACGACCGCCATCCTCGTCACGCACGACCAGAGCGAGGCCTTCAACGTGGCCGACGAAATCGGGGTCATGGCCAATGGCAAGCTGCTGCAGTGGGGCACGGCACGCGAGCTCTACCACGAGCCGGCCTCGCCCTTCGTTGCGTCCTTCGTGTCGAGCGGTACGCTGATACCCGGCCAGGCGATTGGGCCCGAGCACCTGCTAACCGTCCTTGGCGAGGTTTCGGTGCCGGATTGTGGCGTGCATACCGGCCAGAGTGTCGACCTGCTGCTGCGCCCCTGGAATGTCGTCATGGCCGCCACCGGCGCGTGCCCCGCCCGGGTGCTGTCCCAGCAGTTCCATGGGGCCTATACGCTCACCACGCTGGCGCTGCCCGATGGGACCGTCCTGACCAGCTCCGACGAAAAGTTATCCACACTGGGCGCCGGCAGCACCGTCACGCTCGCGCTGAACCCCCGACATTTGCGCGTTTTTGCCACGTCTGACGGCCCTGCCATCTAATAAAGACGTGTTTGGTGGCCGATTTCCCGGGCTTCCGGAAACACAATATGTAGTAAATGGCGATTTCGGCCCTCGCTAGACAAATTTGCAGGCGAATAGCCACTTTTCCTCGTAAAACTCGACGGCAAGGCGCGGGCTTGCTGCTGCGGACACGGTAAAAATGGCCTCCGCGGGCAGGTCGCTAGCGGGCAATTTTCACATAGCAGTTCTGCCGCCGCTGAAGCAGATGCCGCACGCACCCAGGCACGCTTTTTGGGGCGCGTTTTATACCGACTTATCCCAGTGCCGAGCACAAGTTACCCACAGCAAATTAACAGCAAATTCCCCTTGCCAGCTTTTTTTCACCCCTGATATAGTGCGGAGCAATAAAAATCCCCCTACATCTTGTGCCAGGCCTTGATTTTGCGCCAAAAGTGGCAGATTCAGCGTTCCAGGATGTGCTCTTTAAAAGGCCCCTAAAAAGGCGTGGGAAAGGGGGGGCGATGACGGCATGATGCCGGCACGGACAGGGCTGTAGATTTGGGCAGATCGCAGTTGGCAGGGGGGCAGTATTCAGGGCAAGGCCGGTACACAGCAGCAAGAGTCTGGGCATGACCAGGCCTTCTGCTGTTATGGTGCCCCTGTAATACGCGCAGAACTCCCCCCTCATGTGGCGAGACTTCGGCAATACCGCCTGGCGCCCGCGCCGGGCCGCCAGGGCCTCCAACCCAACCACTACATCTTGTGTCCACGCCTTTTGGTTACAGGTTCCAGGGGCGCCGCTACCAGGGGCCGCGCTTCCCCCAGCCCGCAGGGCTCAGCGGAAGACCTGGAACGCGACACGCAGCAAGCCCCGGCCACACCTGAATAGCAGTACCTGTAAGAAGAAAGCAGCACGCATAAAACCGCAGCAGCAACAAGAAGCAGCTCTATAGAACAAAGCAGCACCCACATACAGCCAGACCCAGAACAATAAACAGAAACGCAAGACCCGGACTATTGGAGCAAACGAATGCATACAGACAATGAGCATGCCCCGCATGCCCCTACCGCACAGCGCCCTGCCGCCGCGCGCTCCTCAGCGCAAGCACAGCCCGACGAGAGCCTGACGACGATGGCCCCGGGCCAGTTGCGTGTCATCAAGCGCAACGGCGCCGTCGTAGGCTATGACGACTCCAAGATCACCGTCGCCATCACCAAAGCCTTCCTCGCGGTCGAAGGTGGCAATGCAGCCGCGTCGACGCGCGTGCATGAAACCGTTGCACGCATGGCGCAGGACATCGGCAACCTGTTCCGCCGCCGCATGCCTTCTGGCGGTAGCATCCATATCGAAGAAATCCAGGACCAGGTCGAACTGATGCTGATGCGCAGCGGCGAACACAAGGTCGCCCGCAGCTACGTCATCTACCGCGCCGAACATGCGCGCATGCGCGACCAGCAGAAGCAGACAGTCGCTGCCTCCGCCGAGGCAAAACCCGCGATCCTGGTGACGATGGAAGACGGCACGCAGTCCCCGCTCGATACCCAGCGCCTGCGCACCATCATCACCGAAGCCTGCGAAGGCCTCGACGGCGTCAATGGCGACAAGATCTACGACGACACGCTGAAGAACCTCTACCCCGGCGTGAAGATGAGCGACGTGCGCATTTCCGTCGTCATGACGGCGCGCACGATGGTTGAAGTGGAACCGAACTACACCTATGTTGCCGCCCGCCTGTTGATGGACATCCTGCGCAGCGAATCGCTGTCCTTCCTCGGCGTGGCCAGCAATGCCACGCAGAGCGAAATGCATTACCGCTATGCCGCAACGCTACGTCCCTATATCGAGAAAGGCGTATTCCTGGAACTGCTGTCGCCCGAACTGCTGAACTACGATCTCGCCCGCCTCAGCGAAGCATTGCGCGCCGAACGCGACGACCAGTTCACCTACCTCGGCCTGCAGACCCTGTACGACCGCTACTTCATCCACAGCGAAGGTACCCGCATCGAACTGCCGCAGATCTTCTTCATGCGCGTCGCGATGGGCCTGGCGCTGAAAGAACGCGGCGACCGCGAAGCACGCGCCATCGAGTTCTACAACCTGATTTCGTCCTTCGACTACATGGTTTCGACGCCGCAGCTCTTCAACGCCGGCACGATGCGTCCGCAGCTGTCCTCATGCTTCCTGACGACCGTGCCCGACGACCTGTCCGGTATCTATAGAGCCATCCACGACAACGCCATGCTGTCGAAATTCGCCGGCGGTCTCGGCAACGACTGGACGCCAGTGCGCGCACTCGGCGCCTACATCAAGGGCACCAACGGCAAGAGCCAGGGCGTCGTGCCCTTCCTCAAGGTCGTCAACGACACCGCTGTCGCCGTCAACCAGGGCGGCAAGCGCAAGGGCGCCGTGTGCTCCTATCTCGAAACCTGGCATCTCGACATCGAGGAATTCCTCGAACTGCGCAAGAACACCGGCGACGATCGCCGCCGCGCGCACGATATGAACACCGCCAACTGGATCCCCGACCTCTTCATGAAGCGCGTATTCGAAGACGGCAAGTGGACGCTGTTCTCCCCGAACGAAGTCACCGACCTGCATGAACTGCACGGCAAGGCTTTCGAAGAGCGCTACGCGCACTACGAACAGCAGGCGATGGAAGGCAAGATCTACGTACACAAGGTCGTCCAGGCCAAGGATCTGTGGCGCAAGATGCTGTCGATGCTGTTCGAAACCGGCCATCCCTGGATCACGTTCAAGGATTCGTGCAACGTGCGCTCGCCGCAGCAGCATGTCGGTACCGTGCATTCGAGCAACCTCTGCACCGAGATCACGCTGAATACGAACAAGGACGAGATTGCCGTGTGCAACCTCGGTTCGATCAACCTCGTCAACCACGTCAATGCGAAAGGCCTCGACCGCGACAAGCTGAAGAAGACCATTCACACCGCCGTGCGCATGCTCGACAACGTCATCGACATCAACTATTACTCGGTTGAGACCGCGAAGAACTCCAACATGAAGCATCGCCCCGTGGGCCTCGGCATCATGGGCTTCCAGGACGCGCTGTACGAACAGAAGATCCCTTACTCTTCCGATGCCGCCGTCGCCTTCGCCGACCGCTCGATGGAAGTCATCAGCTACCACGCCATCGAAGCCTCGTCGCAGCTCGCCGATGAACGCGGCCCCTACGAAAGCTACAAGGGATCGCTGTGGGATCAGGGCATCCTGCCGCTCGACTCGGTCAAGCTGCTGCGCGAAGCACGCGGCGCGCAGTATCTTGAGATGGACACGAGCTCGACGCTCGACTGGGAATCCTTGCGCAAGCGCGTCAAGGAAAAAGGCATGCGTAACTCCAACGTTATGGCAATCGCGCCGACCGCGACGATCGCCAACATCGTCGGCGTGTCACAGTCGATCGAACCGACCTACCAGAACCTCTTCGTCAAGTCGAACCTCAGCGGCGAGTTCACGGTCGTCAACCCTTACCTCGTGCGCGATCTGAAAGCACGCGGCCTCTGGGACAGCGTCATGCTCAACGACCTGAAATACTTCGAAGGCAGCGTGCAGAAAATCGACCGAATCCCGGCCGAGCTGAAAGTGCTGTACGCCACCTCGTTCGAAGTGAACCCGCGCTGGCTCGTCGAATCGGCAAGCCGTCGCCAGAAGTGGATCGACCAGGCGCAGTCGCTGAACCTGTATATCGCCGACGCCAACGGCAAGAAGCTCGACGTGACCTATCGCATGGCCTGGCTGCTCGGCCTGAAGACCACCTACTACCTGCGCGCACTCGCCGCCACCAGCACCGAGAAGTCGACGGTCGCCATGGGCACGCTGAACGCAGTGTCGTCGGGCGCGGCTGAAAGCGCCAGTGCCGGCCCAGCCGAAGTGCCGGCGGCCTGTTCCATCGACAACCCGGACTGCGAGGCATGCCAATGACAACGCGAGCGCAGGTTGCCTGAGGATCTGGCCGGGTCAGATCCCTTTGCGACGCAAATGGGCTCTGACCCCAATTAGAACCACACAGAACCACACAGAAGCACACGACATACCACAGAGGACCGACCATGTTGAACTGGGACGAATTCGAAAAAGACGACCTGCCAATGGCTGGCATGCAAGCCACCGCCGCGCTGGCCGCCGACAGAAAGGCTGAAACCACCGCACCCAAAGCCGAAGTAGCCGAAATAGCGGCCGCCGCCCAGGCTGCGCCCGCACTCGCTGCAAGAGCACACGCGGTGGCAGACAGTGCCGCGCGCAACCCGGCTCCGGCGCCCGCGCCGAAACCCATCCTCAGCAACGCCGAGAAAGTCGCGCTGACCGGTAGCCCGGTTGAAGCCGCGATCGCCGCCGTCGCCGCCATTGACCCAGCCGAAGGCGCCGAAGAACTCGCCGGCGCCGCCGAGCGCGTCACGGTCGACAGCAAGATGATGATCAACTGTCGCTCCGACCTGAACCAGCTCGTACCCTTCAAGTACGACTGGGCCTGGCAGAAATACCTCTCCGGCTGCGCGAACCACTGGATGCCGCAGGAGATCAACATGAACGCGGACATCGCGCTGTGGAAGAGTCCCGAAGGCCTCACGGCCGACGAGCGTCTCATCATCAAGCGCAGCCTCGGCTTCTTCTCCACCGCCGACTCGCTGGTGGCGAACAACCTCGTGCTCGCGATCTATCGCCTGATCACGAACCCCGAATGCCGCCAGTACATCCTGCGCCAGGCCTTTGAAGAAGCGATCCACACGCACGCGTACCAGTACTGCATCGAGTCCCTCGGCATGGACCAGGGCGAGATCTTCAACATGTACCACGAGGTACCGAGTGTCGCGAAGAAGGCGAGCTGGGGCCTGAAGTACACGCGCCAGATCAGCGACCCGACCTTCACCACCGGCACCACCGAAACCGACCAGATCCTGCTGAAGAACCTGATCGCCTACTACTGCTGCCTCGAAGGCATCTTCTTCTATTGCGGCTTCACGCAGATCCTCAGCATGGGCCGCCGCAACAAGATGACTGGCACCAGCGAGCAGTTCCAGTACATCCTGCGCGACGAAAGCATGCATCTGAACTTCGGCATCGACATGATCAACCAGATCAAGCTTGAGAACCCACAGCTGTGGACCGACCAGATGAAACAGCAGGCCACACAGATGATCCTGGAAGCCACGCAGCTCGAAATCGAATACGCCCGCGACACAATGCCAAGAGGCGTACTCGGCATGAACGCCGCGATGATGGAAGAGTACCTGCAGTTCATCGCCAACCGCCGCCTGATCCAGATCGGCCTGAAGGAAATATACCCCGGCGCGCAAAACCCCTTCCCCTGGATGAGCGAGATCATGGACCTGCGCAAGGAGAAGAACTTCTTCGAAACACGCGTGATCGAGTACCAGACCGGTGGTGCGCTCACCTGGGACTAAAGTCGCAGGTGAAGGAACCTGGCGGGCTCAATGCCCGCCCGAGTCCAGGGGTCAGATCCCGGCTTGCCGGGCTTTGACCCCCTCGATCCACACAACAGTAATCCACACATCAACGAGGCACACATGGCCGACAAGCAAGATGTGAAGAAGAACGAAGAACAAACCCTCATGACCCTCGAGCAGTTAAGCCAGACGCTCGAAGTCATGACCCACGTCGTCGACCGCCTTAAAACCCACCTCACCCGCCAGATGTCCCTGAACGCCGAGCTATTCCAGGACGAAGAGAAAGTGCGCAAGGCCGAAGCCGAACAACGCGCTGAAGCGGCGAAGAAACTGCAGCAGGAGAGTTTCGTTGTGGAGATTACGCAGAGGGAGATGGAGGAGGGGACTAAGGGGAAGAAGGTCGTACATTAATAATAGTGACATCAAGCATACTAAAGGATGGGATTCTCTCGCGGCTCATCTGCACACATAGCCAGGGATGGCGAGTCTGACCTCCTCTGACATTACCCTGCTGTCCGCGACACCCAAAAGTAAGAAGAATTTAGATGCGCACCCGCCAACATCCAGGCGGGCTATCAGGACCACAGGGGCGGCGTAATTTCCCGAATCATCGATCGGTCAACGCAGACTTAAGCAGAAACCGCTGGGGCATTGCACGCCGGCCGTACCACCACTCAGGGCCGGTATTTTTTTCATTCGAACAAATTAGCGCTCTGCACCCGACTCAGCCACTCGATCAAGCGCTCCATATCGGGATCATCTGGCAGAAATGCGCCGCGCTGTCTCATTTCGAGGACCAGTACAAGACCAAAGGGGTCAGAGTAATTTGATTTCTTGCAGACCGGCGGGCTATCAGCAGCAAACGGCCTAAAGTAATTTTCCGAATCATCGACCAGCCAACGCAGACCTGTGCAATCCGTCGCGAAGCGCTATTGGCTGACTGGGAACTCGCGAGAAACGCCTTGCCCAAGTGCCGCATCAAGGGTCTGGACCAATGAACATTTCCGATGTGAAGGCTGCCCGGACTGGCAGCTCATCGTCACCACAGACGACGGCAGGGTCGGTCGTTTTGATGTGAGCCCATTTTTTCGAGCGCCTCGTGTTCCAGCCTCTGGGGGATCGTGACTAATTCCTCAAATTTTCAAACGGTGGCTACTTCATCGACTGCGCCTGTGGAGCGGACTTATCGGCCCAGACTATTGAAGCACGCTGGCGCGTTCCGGGCGAAAGGGTCAGGTCGGCGCAATCGACAGGGTCGGCGTAAGCACATCGAGCAGGCAATGCCAGGCTCAGGGTCGCGTCACACTTTTTAACCTGCTGGACGCAAAGCCTATTTGCGGGCCGAATTCCGTAGCCTCTGCGGCGACGGCGGTATCAGCAAAAAAGCCCGCAATTCTCCGTTTATCAGCGCGGTGCCAACGATCATCCCCTGGTTGTTGATACCCCTGGCTTCGATGAGCTGCCAACCGGAATTCGGGGGAAGGAGCGAATTGAGGTCCAGCATGAAACCCTGCTGCCAGAAAAATGCGCGGGAACTGTTTTCCGTACTCCCCGACCAGCCGACGACCTGGCCCTTGTCATTCACCGCCAGGGCCCGACTGTTGCTGTCGCCCGCGAGGCGGCCGAGGGTGATAACCCGGTCGCCGGACCATAAGGCGGCGCTGCTGCTGGTCCCCGTCACGTCGCCGGACCAGCCCACGGCCTGGCCTGCTTCGTTGATTGCCACTGCGGTGCTGCTGGAGTACCCGGGCAGGTGCGGCAGAGTGCGGAAAACACCCTGCTGCCAGATAAAGGCATCCCGGTTCGACTCTGTGAAAGTGCGACCCTCATCCCGGTCGATGTAGCCGACGATCTGTTCCGCGTTATTGATATCGAAGGCACGGCTATAGGAGGGATCGCCCAGACCGGTTTCGCTGATGTCCGTAATGACACCCTGCTTCCACATGAACGCATGGTAATAGTTCGCGCG
>JBEGWB010000038.1:0-10515 GCA_041178065.1 Pseudomonadota bacterium
GACGACTACCTGTTCGTGACGACGATCGTCGAGGATCCGGTGTACCTGTCCGAACCCTTCGTGCGCACCACCGAATACGAAATGAACGTGCGGCCCGTGCCCGTGCTCGGCTATCCCTTCACGCGCAACGATGGCCCGACTTTCTACCGCTGCTTCCCGGGCGAGGAAACAGTCGCGGAAAAAGGTTACGTACCGCACTTCCTGCCGGGCGAGAACGAGCAGCTCGACGAATTCGCGGCGAAATACAGCCTGCCGCGCTGGGTCATGGGCGCCGGCGGCGCGACGATGTATCCGGAGTTTGCCGAGCAGATCGCGGGCGACGATACGGTTGCGGCGGCTCCCGCTACGTCACTCGAGCCTGTGCAGGGCGAAGGCGAACTGCACTCGCTGCAGGTGCGCGACAAGATATGGCTGATCACCGGCGCCGGCGCCAACATCACGGTGCAGGTCGGTGACGAAGGCGTGCTCGTGGTCGATACCGGCACGACGGCGATGGCCGAGCAGGTACGCGCCGAAATCCGCCGCTTCGCCGGCGACAAGCCGATTCGCTACATCATCAACACGCACTGGCATCCGGACCACACCGGTGGCAACGTTGTGCTGTCTGACGAAGGCCAGCGCGCGGCGGTGCTGACGCATGAAAACGTGGGCCTGCGCCTCGCGACCGCGGAAGCCGAGGCGGCTTCGCTCGTCATGGAAACCTACTACGGCGATGCGAAGGCGCTGTACTTCAACGGCGAAGCGATCGAGATCATCAAGGCGGCGAACGCGCATACCGACGGCGACTCGCTGGTATTCTTCCGCGGCTCGGACGTGGTTGTCGCCGGCGATGTCATCGATACGAAGCAGTTCCCGCATTTCGTGCTCGAGGAAGAGGGCAGCGTCAACGGCGAACTCGCGGCGCTGAACCGCATCCTCGACATCACCGTTGCCGAAACGCGCGGGCAGGGCGGCACGATCGTCATCCCGGGCCACGGCCGCCTGTACGACGAAGCCGACGTCGCCGAGTATCGCGACATGGTGACGATCGTGCGCGACCGCGTGCAGGCCGCGGTAACGAAAGGCGAAACCCTGGACCAGGTGCAGGCCAGCGCACCGGTGCTCGATTACGCCGGCGTGTTCGGCGCACCGGGCACGGACTGGACCGCCGAGGACTTCGTCGAGGCTGTGTTCACCGATCTGAAGGGCACGCCATGAGCATCCACGCAGCACAACGGAGGCATTCGAACATGAAACCGACAGTCACGCGCACGCTATGGCTATTGCTCTGCCTCGCGCTTCCCGCGGGCGCGCACCACGGCAGCAGCATTTCCTACGACACCACGCGCCTGTGGTCGACCTATGCGCGCGTCGTGCAGTTCAACTTCATGAATCCCCATCCAACGATGACCTTCGAACGCGAGGTCGAGGGCGGCGTCACCGAAGCCTGGGTCAGCGAGTTGCTGACGAATCCATCGATGCTCGCGCGCCAGGGCTGGACCAAGCGCAAGAGCGAAGAAGCCCTGGCGCCCGGTACCCGCGTCAAGCTGACGCTCGCGACCTCGCGCGCCGGCGGCTTCAGCGGCATCGTCATGGCCGTGGAGTCGGAAAGCGGCGAACCGATCGTTGGCGGCGGCCGCCCCACGCAGGCCATCGACCTCGACGGCAAGCCCGGCGGCCTGCAACCGGAGGGCGAGATCGTGTTGCCCGGCCAGGACACTCAATGATGGAGACGCGCGTGAAAACCCAACTGCTGTCACATGCATTCATCTTGCTCGGCGCACTCGCCGGCGCACCGTCTGCACTCGCGCAGGACCCGGCGCCAGGCGGCATCGGCATTTCCGATACGGACACGAGCAGCTACGACAAGCGCAACCTGTCCGGGTTATGGGCGCGCTCGCCAGAACTGTACGGCAATCCGCCGTGCCCCGAATGCCGCGAGCCGGTCGGCTGGCCGGGCTATGGTTTCTTCGGCGAAGTGCCGCCGCGCACGCCCGAAGGCGAACGCCGCATGAACCTTAACAAGCCGGCGCGCGGGCTCGAACTCGGTAGCGCCGACGCGAATGCGCGCACCGATCTCGACATCGGCCTGCGCCGCGCGATCCTGCCCGCCTTCGGCAACGATCCCGAAATGCACTGCGAACCGCTCGGCCTTGCACGCCTGATCACCTTCGCCGGCCCCGGCGCCGCGATGGAGATGATCCAGCTCGACGACCGCATCCTGCAAAACTTCGAATGGACCTGGGATTTCCGCGAAATCTGGATGGATGGCCGCGCCTCGCCGAACGTCGAGGATTACCTGCCACGCTTCAACGGCTATTCTGTCGCGACCTGGGAGGGGGACACGCTGGTCGTGACCTCGAACGGTTTCGATGACCGCCAGTGGCTCGACCAGCACGGTTATCCGATCAGCGCCGAAGCGGTGCTCGAGGAACGCTGGGATCGGCCGAGCCCGAATCGCCTGCGCGTGCGCCTCACGCTGAAGGACCCCTTGCTGTACACCGCAGCGTGGACGGCGAGCACCAAAGTGTGGGCGCGGATTCCGAAGGAAGACATGGCGATCGCCGGCTGGTCCGGTATCCTCGAAGACCGCTGTGTACCGAGCGACGAATCGATGTTCAACCAGGTGCGTGATCGCGCTGCGGGTATTGGCGCTGAATGATTGATCCGGGCAGCACGCTGCCCTTCACTGCATGAGGACTGCGTTATGAAAGCCGTATTGCGCCACGTTGCCGTAATTGGATTTCTGCTCGCTGCGCTGCCGGCCAGCGCACACCACTCGTTCGCGATGTACGACCAGACCGAGCTGCGCAGCTTCACCGGCAAGCTCACGCGTTTTATTCCCGGCGCGAACCACGCGCAGTTGTTGTTCGAGGTGCTCGATGCCGACGGCGCCACGCTGATCGACTCGGCGGGCAAGCCGGTGATGTGGGGCGTCGAAATGGGCCCCGCGGCCCGTATCGCGAAGCAGGGCGTGACGCCTGACAATTTTCCGAACGGCACCATCATCTCGGTGTCGCTGAATCCGCTGCGTGACGGCCGCACGTTCGGCGCGATGCCGATGGGCAGCGGTGGCGTGATCCACTGTGGCATGCAATTTCCCGAAGGCGGTTGCAACGCCGAAACCGGTACGGTCTACCTCGCCGAAAACAACTAGAAAAGGACCAGCACATGCGCGCAACGATCCCTGGCCTCAGCTTCATCGTCACCGCGTGCCTTGGCACTGGCGCGCTGGCGCAGCCTTATGAGGGTCCCGAACCGCCGCCGGGTATCGAGCCATTGCCCGTCGACCTGTTCACGACGACCAACTTTTATCTCGATCGCGCGCTGTGGACCGACCCGCGCTACGTGCGCTGCAACACGCCCGATCAACTGACAAATATGTGGGTGCGCCAGCGTGTCGGCCACTGGGGGGATTGCAGCGTCGGGCTCGATAAGTCCAGGTTCACGAGTCCTTATCCCTACACGAGTGCGCGCGAACACTACGAGGCGCTGCGCGCCGAGGCAGAGCGCAGCGGTACGCTGACAACGCATACGCGCGCCACCTTGCCCGAGTGGGACGGCTGGTATTTCCGCGGCGAAGCGTTCCGGGCGCCGGAAGGGCAGTGGCTCAACGGCACCGACATTCAGACCGCAACGATGCTGTCGTTGCTGACGCCCGAATACCAGCAGCGCATGACGCAGATGAACTTCCATGAAGCGGTCAGCAACGCACCGCAGTGGATGGCCTCGTTCTGTTATCCCGAAGGCCTGATGCGCTGGTGGTACGTGTGGGGGATCCGCGACATGGAAGTGCTGGTCACGCCGCACCAGGTGCAGATGCTGGCCGGTGTCGCTGACAACTTCATCCGCAAGGTGCTGATCAACCAGGAGCACTCGCAACCGATCCCGCAGTGGTACGGCGAAACCGTCGGCTTCTGGGAAGGCGAGACGCTGGTGGCATGGACGGCGAACGTGCAGGGCTGGACGCTGAGCCATTCGATGATGGAGTACAGCAACGAACTGGAAGTCATCGAGATCATCCGCCGCGCCGACGACGGCATGGGCCTCGTCGTCGAAGCCGTGTTCTACGATCCGGAAGCCTTCGCGCAGCCGCTGCGCATCGTCACGCCGTGGAATCGCACTGGCGGTATCGACGCACCCGACCGCCGCTACAATTTCGTCGAGTGCCGCGTCGAGAGCGGCATCGTGCTGGGTCCCGACGGCCGGCCCTCGCAGCTGACGCCCTTCGATGAAGGCTTCATCGACTTCCTCGGCCGGCCCTGGGCGCAGAACTGGGAAAAATTCTTCGAGCAGGGCTGGGAACGCCCGCCACTTCCAACGGAGCAAGGCCAATGAGTATCGATACGCTGTACCGACAGGCACTGTTGCGCGGCCGGCTCGCCGTGCGTCTATTCATCGTCATCGTGCTGGGCCTCGGCGCCGTTGCCGTACAGGCGCAAGACGCCAATGCATCACGCCAGCTTCTGCTCGACGCCGCCACGGCGATGGGCGGCATCGAACGCATCGAGGCTTTGCGCACGCTGCGCCTGCGCGGCTACGGCCACGAGGCCTACCAGGACGGCGGCAGCGAGATCACGACGGAGCTTGCCGCGCCAGAAAAGATGACAAACATTACGGCCTACGAGCGCGTCATCGACGTGCCCGCCGCGCGCACGCGGGTGAAGGCGCGCCTGTTCCGTGCCTTCGTGTTCGCGGCGCGCGCGATGATGCAGGGCGCGCCACAGCACCAGGTTCTCGACGGCGATGTCGCCTACGACGTGCCCGCCAATGGCGGCGCACGGCGCGCTTCGGAAACGGTGGCAAGGCAGCGGCGCATGGAATTGCTAGCGCAGCCAGTGATGGCGCTGCGTGCGGCGCTCGATCCCGCGAGCCAGCTGAGCGCGCCGCGCGACGAAGCGGGCCTGCGTCTCGTCGACGTGACGACCGCCGATGCCGCGCAGTTCACGCTCGCCCTCGATGCCGACAGCCGCTTGCCCGCGTGGGTGCAATGGGTCGCTCCGCACGAGAATCTCGGCGAGTTGCGCTATCGCAGCGAGTACAGCGCCTGGCAAACGGTCGAGGGCCTGCTGCTGCCGATGAGTTTCAACACGGTGTCGGATTTTCGCGACACGGTGATGCTGCGGCTGCATGTGGACCGCTACGAACTCGATGTCGACATCGATGACCTTGCGGCCCCGGCGCAAGTCCGCAGTGCGGCGGCTCCGGTCCCGGCCTACACCGTGGAAGCGCAGCCTGTGGCCGCTGGCGTGTGGCTGCTGGCCGGCAACAACGGCGCCAATTCCGTATTGCTGGAGTTTGCCGATCACCTGACGCTGTTCGAAGTGCCGACCAATCGCGCCTGGACGCAAGCCGTCATCGATACCGCGCGGCGCACTGTACCGGGCAAGCCTCTGACACAGGCGATCATTTCGCATCACCACTTCGACCATACCGGCGGCCTGCGGGTTGCCGTCGCTGAAGGCCTGACGATCGTCACGCAGGCCGGCAACGTCGACTGGTTCGAGGAAATCATTGGCAGGCCCGTCACGCAGTTTCCGGATGCCTTGAGTGAAAATCCGCGGCCGCTGTTGACCCTCGCGGTCGACGATCACCTGCAAATGTCCGATGCGGCGCTGACGGTCGATATCTACCACACGGTTGCCAACGCGCACATGGCGCACGGACTGCTGGCCTACCTGCCGCAGCACAAACTGCTGATCCAGGGCGATCTCTTCGACCGCAACTGGGAAGTCTATTTCTGGGGCGACACCTACGCGGCGAACCTCGAACACCGCGGCCTGGAGGTCGAGCGCGACGTGCCGATCCACGGCGAGGTCACGCCGATCGCCGAGGTGCGCAGCATTCTCGCCACGCAAACGCAGCAGGCGCGCGACCTTTGCACACAGGTCGCCGATGCCGGCTTGTCGATGCCGGGTTGTCCACTGGCCTGGGACGAATAGGTGCGCTTCAATCGCCTCGATCTCAACCTGCTTGTCGTGCTCGATGCCCTGTTGCGCGAACGTAGCGTCACGCGCGCCGCGCGCGAGCTGCACCTGAGCCAGCCCGCGATGAGCGCATCGCTGGCGCGCTTACGCATCTACTTCAACGACGAAATCCTCGTGCCGCAGGGCAAGCGCATGTTGCCCACGGCCCATGCGCAGAACCTGGCGCCGCTGGTGGCGCAGGCGCTGGCGGACATCGAGATGCGCATCATGGGCGCGGCTGTGTTCGATCCGGCGACCTCGCAACGCACATTCCGTGTCTGCGCGTCCGACTATGTCACTGTGGTCCTGCTACAGCCGCTGCTGGCGAAACTCGAAACGGCTGCGCCTGGCGTGCGCATCGAAATCTCGACGCCGACACCCGAGGCGCTGCCGCAACTCGAGCACGGCGAAATCGACTTCGTGCTGACACCGGAGCAGTTTGCGTCGAGGGAGCACCCACGCCAGTTGTTGTTCGAGGAAAAGCACGTCGTCGTCGGCTGCCGGCATAATCCGATCTTCAAGCGCGCGCTGACGGCGGAGCGCTTCTTCGAGCAGGGCCAGATTGTCATGGGCGTCGGACCTGCGCAAAGCTTCGCCGAACGTGAAATGGGTGAGCTGAACCGGCGCCGCCGCATCGACATCGTCTGCGCCTCCTTCCTCGCCGTGCCCTGGATGCTGCCTGGCACGAACCGCATCGCGATGATGCATGAACGCCTCGCGCAGCTGATGGTCAAGAAGCTGCCGCTGCGCATCGCGCCATTACCCTTCGAGTTCCCGCTGATGCGCGAGATGGTGCAATACCACTCGGCGCGCGTCGCCGACAGCGGCATGCAGTGGATGCTCGAGGCCTTGCTGGAACAGGCCGCGGCGCTGCCACTGCCCACGGCGCGATTGATGGAAGCGCAGCTGCAGGAGTGAGGTTCCATGCGCAGGCCGAGCCTGGCCTTCGCGGCTAGGATCTCTTGCCGGGCAGCATTCGCATCAGTACAGCGTCCTTCTTCACCACGTGGTGATAAATCGCCGCGCCGGCGTGCACGAGCACGAGCGTCGGGAAGATGTAGGGCCCGACGATGCGGTAATGGAAGGTGTCGAAGAAGAGATCCCACTCTGCGCCGCTGATGCCGAACGTGTCGAAGATCCAGCCGGCCAGCGCCGTGCGCGCGAAGGGCGGCACCTGGAAGAAACCGTAGTCGACGCCGCCGAAGTTGCCGAGATAGCCCGACACTGGCATCGCGACGATGAGGAAGTACAGCAGCGAGTGCGACAGGCGCGACGCGCGCACCTGCCAGGCCGGCATGCCGGCGGGAAGTCGCGGTTCCGGATTGATCAGCCGCCACACCACGCGCACGACGAAGGGCAGCAGGATCGTGAAGCCGATGGCCTTGTGGTAGTTGAGCCCGGGAATCAGGCCTTCAGTGTGGTCCCAGGTCAGGTAGATGATGACCGTGTACGCCAGCACGATCCACGCGGCCATCAGCCAGTGCAGGAACTTCGCCACGCTTCCGTAAGCGGTTTCGGTGTTGCGCAGCATCGATACGTGCCTACATCGGGTGCAGTTGCACGACATTGCCGTCGGGATCGCGGATGCGCAGGATCTCTGCGTTGCCCGGCACCGGCAGCACGGTGCCGCCGAGTGCGACGACCGCGTCGCTGACGGCCGCCTTGTCGAAGGCTTCGACCCTGATGCCGAACAGCACGATGCCCGGTTCCTGATTGAATTCGTATTTTGCCTGTTCGAGATAGAGGCGCGTCTGCGATTCGGGGAATTCGAAATAGGCCATGCCCATGTCGGGCGTCCAGCTGTGCGTGCCATACAGGATGCCGTACCACGCGAGTGCGCGTTCGAGGTCGCGCACGCGCAACAGCACGCTCTGCACGCCATGTGGCGTGACGAGTCCCGCGTGCCAGGGCACGAGTTGCGAAGGCTCGGCTGCGGTGACCAGCGTGTCGGGCGCCGGCAGGTACTGGATCTCGATGCCGTCGGGATCCTTGAACAGCGCGCCGAATCCACTCGAACCGGGGAATTCGCCGAAGCCCGCTTCCGCGAATTCCTCGGTCATGCCCTGCATGATCGCTTCGCCATCGCGCTGCCAGTCGTATACAGAGGTACAGAAGTGACCGATGTACGCGCCGCGGCCAGTTGAATTGCCCACGGCGAGGTAACCGACCTGGCGATTCTCGGGCAGCGGATCGAGCAACACGAAATAGCGAAACGCGCCGCGGAAAGCCTGCGCGTGCAGTTCAGTCCTGAACAGGCCCATGTAGAACTTCGTCGTCGCTTCGGGGTCCGGCACCATGACGTCGAGGTGGTCGATGCCAGGCGTGCGCAGCGGCAACACGGGGCCTTGCGCGAACGCGAACTGGGGCAGCGGCGCGCCGAGCGCGGCCATGCTCCACAGGATGCTGCGGCGATTGAGGTTCATGCGATTCTCCTTGTGGCTGTTATTGGGTGGAGCTGGCGGTGGTGCTGGCTTGCTGCGCGAGGAGTTTCTCGATCAGCGCTACCGTTTCAGGCCGATCCACCGGCGGATGCGTGGCGAGGAATACGCCGTGCGCCCACACGACCGGCGTGCGGCCGACTTCATCGGTGATGTCGAGGCGCGCGCCGTTGGCGGCGAGCCAGCTGATGATGTTGTCGGAGCCGCGATTGGCCGCGCCGTGCACGGCCGCGAAGCCGAGCGCGTTCTGCGCGTTGACGTCGTTGCCGAGTTCATGCGCGAGCTTGACCGCTTCGAGCAACTGCTCGGGACCCTCGTCGTAGGTTTGCGCGACCGTCCAGTTGACGCCGGCGGCCGCCATCAGCGGCGTCGTGCCGTTGAAGGTTGCGAGGTTAGGATCGGCGCCATGCGCGACGAGCAGCTTCATTGTCGCGACATCGCCGGAATAGGCCGCGCGGAAGAAGGGCGTCTGGCCGGTGACATCGACCCACGACAGGTTGCCGAGCCGCGTGATCCAGCGCTTCACCGGCAGCACCTGCTGGATCCGCGCGTTCGGATCGGCGCCGCGTGCGAGCAATTCCTCGATCAAGCTGAAAGCCGCGTCGCGATCGATGCCGTTGTCGCGGATCGGGCCGGGCACTTCGAGGTTGCGCAGGTCGACGGCGGCAAACAGTGGCGTCTGTCCGTACCAGTCGCTGGCATTGATGTTCGCGCCCTCGGCGATCAGGTAATGGGCGACATCCATGTGCTGCTTCGCCATGCCTGGTTTGCTGTCGACCGTGGCATTGATGATGGCGTTCAGCAGCGGCGCCACGCCGTTGGCATCGCTTTGCTCGATGTCGGCACCGGCGGCCACGAGCAATTTTGTCGTCGCGAGGTCGCCCTGGCGCGTTGCGTACAGCAATGGCGTCTTCGCGCCGGGGATCGGCGTGCGCGAACCGTGTGGCGGTAGCCCACCCCAGTTCACGCCGACGCCCTTCGACGCGGCAACATCCTTCGGCAGGCGGTACGCGGGCTCTTCGCCCGGCAGCGTTTGCGCGTTCACGTCGGCGCCGGCTGCGAGCAGCAGTGCGACAACTTCAGGTGAACCGGAACGTACGCCGATCATCAGCGCGTTCTGTTCGTAGTGCGGCTCGCGTACTTCGACGTCGACGTTGCGTTCGAGCACTGCCTTTACTATTTCGGGCGAGCCGCTGCGCGCGGCCAGCATCAGTGGCGTTTCACCGGCGGTATCGGGCGTCGAGGCATCGGCACCCCGTTCGAGCAGCAACTGCACCATGTCGACATCGCGATTCTCGATGGCAAGGCTCAGTGCCGCGAGCCCAAGCGCGTTGCGCTGGTTGACCTCGGCGCCGGCGTCGAGCAAACGTTCTGTCAGTTCCAGCTCCTCGATGCGCACGAGCCAGTGCAGCGCCGGCGTGGCGTTGGGGCCGGGCGCGTTGACGTCGGCGCCGCGCTCGGCGAGCAACTGGCGCACGCTATCGAGGTCGCGCTGCATCGCTGCGATGGCCAGCCGATCGTCAGCGCTGGCAGTGAAAGGCAACAGCGTGCCTGCGAACAGGGCAATCCTCAGGGCATGTTGTTTCATCAGGGAATCCTCACAGTGTCAGCGCGGCATTGCTGTCGCCGAACGCGGCGGCGGGGATGTCGAGTTTATCGAACATGCCAGTCAGCAGGTTGGACATCGGCGTACCGAGACCGGCGCGAATGTGGCGCCCGCCCTGCAGTTTTCCCGAGGCGCCGCCGGCCAGCAACAGCGGCAGCGGATCGTGGTCGTGCTGGTTGGAGTTACTCATGCCGCTGCCATACAGCACCAGCGAATGATCCAGTAGCGTGCCGTCGCCGTCAGGCGTTTCGCTGAGCTTCTGCAGGAAGTAGCCGATCGTCGACGCGGTGTGGAACGCGTTCAGCGTCGACAGGCGCTCGATGTTCGCCGGCACTTCCGAGTGATGCGACAGGTTGTGGAAAGGCTCGTTGATGCCGCTTTCGCCGTACACGCGGCTGTTCACTTCGCGCGCCACCATGAAGGTCGACACGCGCGTGATTTCGGCCTGCCAGGCCAGCGTCAGCAAGTCGAACATCAGTTTCGAATGCGCCACGAAGCTGGCCGGCACGCCGACCGGCTTGCCGGG
>JBEGWB010000039.1:0-6249 GCA_041178065.1 Pseudomonadota bacterium
GTGGCTGCCCCGTGGTTTCGTCGAGCATCTGTTCGACGTTGCCGTGGTCCGCGGTGATCAGGCATTGGCCATTCACCTCGAGCAGCGCTTCAGTGATGCGACCCAGGCAGGCATCCAGTACCTCGACGGCCTTGATCGCCGCGTCGAGCATGCCGGTGTGGCCGACCATGTCACCGTTGGCGAAGTTACAGATGATTACGTCGTATTCACGGCTGCGGATCGCTGCGACCAACTTGTCGGTTACTTCGAGCGCGCTCATTTCCGGCTGCAGGTCGTAGGTGTCAACTTTGGGCGAGGGCACGAGGATACGCGCCTCTCCAGGATACTCCGCTTCGCGTCCGCCACTGAAGAAGAAGGTGACATGCGCATACTTCTCCGTTTCCGCGATACGCAGCTGCGAACGGCCAAGCGACGCGATGTATTCTCCAAGACTGTTGTCGAGATTCTCCGGGCCGTAGGCATAGGGCGCCTGGATAGCCGATGAGTATTCAGTCAGTGTCGAAAAATTGCTCAGCAAGGGTAGCGTGTCGCGCTCGAAACCTGTGAAGCCCCTGTCAACGAAAACCTGGCTGAGTTCGCGCGCACGGTCCGCGCGGAAGTTCATGTAGATCAGCGCATCGCCATCGTGCATGACGGTCGGCTTGCCTTGCGGATCGAGCAGCGTCGTTGGTATGACGAACTCGTCGCCTTCGTCACGCGCATATGCGGCCTGCAACGCGCTGACCGCATCGCGTGCCTGGTATTGGGCGCGACCATGACAGATCGCGTCGAAGGCTTTTTGCACGCGGTCCCAGCGCTTGTCACGGTCCATACCGAAGTAGCGGCCGCTGATCGTCGCGATATACCCGCTCCTGTTGGCGGCAAAGATGGCGGCGAATTTTTTCAGCGAGGCCTCCGCGCAACGCGGCGCGGTGTCGCGGCCATCGAGCAGGGCATGCAGGCGGATTTTTCTGCAGCCTTTTCTCGCGGCGAGATCGATCATCGCGGCGATCTGGTCTTCATGGCTGTGAATCCCGCCGTCTGACAGCAGGCCCAGGATGTGCAGCTGACTGTCATGTTGCAGCGCCGCGTCGACCGCGGCGTTCAGTACCGGATTCTCGTAGAAGTCTCCGTCCCGGATCGACTTGTTAATGCGTGTCAGGCTCTGGTAAACGACACGCCCCGCGCCGAGATTCATATGGCCGACTTCAGAATTGCCCATCTGGCCATCCGGCAGGCCAACTCTCATGCCAGAGGTGTGGATCAGCGCGTGTGGAAACTGGCTCAGCAAGTGGTTCCAGACGGGGGTTCGGGCAAGTGCAATGGCGTTGTGATCGATCGTGTCGCTGTGGCCCCAGCCGTCGAGGATCAACAGCAGGGTGGGTCCTGTGGGGTTCGTCATGAAGTAAAAACCGCGGATTGAATGGAGGAATTCGGCGTGAATGGTAACAAGCCTGTGGGCCGGGCCACCACTGACATATCCGGGCCGGCTGTGTATACTGCCGCGCTCCCTTTTCGGCCCCGCCATTACGGCTACGGCCACACAGACGAACGCACGGCATGACCCGCTTCCTCGATTTCCTAGTCAATCACTGGATATTGTCCGGCCTGTGGCTTGTGCTGTTCGCCGCGCTGCTCGCGTATCTCAATTCAAAAGGCGCGAAGAGCGTCAGCCCGCACCAGGCAACATTGCTGATCAACAAGCATGACGGAGTGATTCTCGACATCCGCGAGCGCAAGGATTTTGAGCGCGGCCACATCGTCGACGCCATCAACATTCCCCTCGCCAAGTTGCATGAGCGCATCCTCGAACTCGAAAAGAAGAAAGCTGTGCCGATCGTGGTCGTATGCCAGATGGGCCAGCAATCCGGCGAAGCCGTGAAAGCGCTCGAGGCAAAAGGATTCACGAATGTCAGCAAGATGGCGGGCGGCATCAGCGAATGGCAGGTGCAGAGCCTGCCACTCGTTAAATGACGCGCCACGGTCCACTTCGTGGCTTTCGCGGCATCAATTCAAATTTGACGATATACAGGTGACACATGGCAGAGAATGACCAGCAGACTCCGGCACCAGCGACTACGTCCGAACCCCGCTTTGGCGTGCAGCGGATTTATCTGAAGGACGCTTCGTTCGAGGCCCCTGATGTGCCAGAGGTTTTCCGCCGCGCCTATACGCCGCAGGTCAATTTCTCGATCAACAGCCGCAGCAAGAAGATCGAAGGCAATTCATACGAAGTGGTGCTGCGCCTCACGGCGGATGTGAAGCAGGACAATAAAACCATTTTCCTCGTGGAGGTGCAGCAGGCCGGCATCTTCGAAGTCGCTGGCATGGAAGGCGAGCGTCTGGAGCAGGTGCTGACGATCACCTGTCCGACTGTACTGTTTCCCTATGGCCGCGAAGCCGTGGATGCGCTTGTCATCAAGGGCAGCTTCCCGGCGCTGATGCTCGCGCCCGTCAACTTCGAAGCGGTTTACATGCAGGCCAAGCGCAACCATGCTGAAAAAGCCGCGGCTGCCGCGTCGGGTACGCTGAACTAAACGCTAGTATGCGAAGCGCTGGCGGCGAACCCGAGTTGCCGCCAGGCTTCGTAGACCACCACGGCCACACTGTTGGCGAGGTTGAGGCTGCGGCTATGCGGCAGCATCGGCAAAGTCAGTACCCCGGCAATCCCGGGGCCCTCCCGAATCTCGACCGGCAAGCCGCGCGACTCCGGTCCAAACAGCAGAAAATCCCCCGCCTCGAATTTCGCCTCGCTATAGCGCGTCGTTCCTTTCGTGCTGAGCGCGAATAAGCGGGGGGGTTGCCGCTCCTGCAAAAAAATATCCCAGTTGTCATAGACTTGCACGGTGGCGTACTCGTGGTAGTCGAGACCTGCGCGCCGCAACTGCTTGTCCTCCATACTGAAACCGAGCGGACGGATCAGGTGCAAATGGCAGCCAGTATTGCTCGCCAGACGAATGATATTGCCCGTATTGGGCGGGATTTCGGGTTCAAATAGGGCTATGTTAAACATGAAAAGACTTTGTAAAAGAATGAGATACGTCTTGAATTTATTTTAGTTTCGAGATAAAACGTGTATCTGAAGGGGCAATTGTGCGATTTGGCCGCATATTCCGCGAAATAGCGGCCGCAACGGGAGCTTTTCCCTATTTAAGGTAGTAATCGCTCCCGAGAATCCGCAGCCTGTTCCTTCTGCCGAATTTGCCGCAACGCCGGAGTATTGAGACCTTGTTCGACTTGTTCAACAAGAAAAAGGGAAAGCCAGGCTTAATCGGCGTTTCCCTGATCGATAAGGAACTTGCCCTGGCTCATGTCGGTATCGAAGCCGGCCAGCCGGCGCTGCTGATGTGCGAGTACTTCGCGGTTTCCTCCGCGCAGGACGCCGGCAAGGTCCTGGCTGAACAGGCCCACAGCATGGGACTCGAGCGCACCCGTTGCAACTTCGTGCTGGCGCCGGACGACTACAGCCTGCTGCTGGTGGAAGCGCCGAATGTCGAGCCCGCTGAACTCGCGGCGGCCGCCAAGTGGAAGATCAAGGACATGATCGACCGACCGCTGGACCAGCTCGCGGTCACGGTATTCCCGATCCCGGGCGACGCGTACCGCAACCGTCGCGAGATGTTGTACGTCGTGGCCGCCGATCGCAAGAAAATCCAGCAGGTGGCCGATATGGTTACCAATGCCGGCCTGAAACTCGAATCGATCGACATCCCCGAACTCGCCATGCGTAACCTGTCGATGCTCTTCGCCGACGATGGCAGCGGACTCGCCACGATGGATCTGCGTCACGATGGCAGTCTGCTCAACCTGAGCAAGAATGGCGCGATTTACCTGACGCGACATCTCAGCACACCCGTCGGCGAAGACATTCTGGGTAGCCACGAATGGGACAGCGTCAAGGACAGGCTCGTACTCGAGATCCAGCGCTCACTGGACTATTACGAAAGCCAGATGGGGCAAGGCCACATCAATCGCGTACTGGTCGCGCCACGGCGGCAGGATTCCGATGCCTTGCGCGCGCAGCTGGACCAGGCAATGGGAGTCAAAGTCGAAGTCATGAATTTGCAGGGCAAGCTCACCAGCAACGTCGAACTCACGCATGAGTTGCAGCAAGGTTGCCTCATGGCGATCGGCGCGGCGCTGCGCACGGAGAAGGCGGCATGAGCAAGACGCCAGCTGCGCTGCAGAACGTCAATCTTTACCTGCCGGAGTTCCGGAAGAAGAAGCAGTGGCTGGATGCGGAGAAGATGGCGCTGATTACCGGCGCCAGTGTCGCGTTGCTGCTCGTCGCTACCCTTATCGACTCCTGGCAGATTCTCCAGTTGCGGGGTGACCTTGCCGTGAAGCAAGAGCAGCACCAGCAGGTGATCGCCGCAACCGAGGCATTGCTTGAACAGTATGGCGTCCAGACAGAAGATCCTGCCCTGCTCGACAGCATCCGCGAGCTCGAAGAGGATTTGAAGAGCAAGGAAGCGCTGTTGAAATTCCTCGAAGGCCGCGATCCTGCAAATGCCGAGGGTTTCTCCGACCAGCTTGCGGATCTCGCGCGCTTCCATGTCGACGGGCTGAGTCTCAATAAGGTCGCTCTGACAAATGGGGGAAGGTCGGTCTCCCTTGCCGGGCAGGTGCTCAAGGCCGAACTGGTACCGCTGTATCTGCAGAACCTCAGCAAGGGCCGCAGCTACGCCGGTAAGAACTTCGAGATGTTGCAGATCGACGACAAGTCCGTTGCCAACGCCGACGGACGCGTGAACATCTGGGATTTTCAGGTGAAGACCCTGGAACCATGAAGACCACGATCAACCGACATCTATGAAGAACCTCAATCTGCAATCAGTAATGACATGGCTCAATGCCAGGCAGGTCAATGAGCGTGTCATCCTGCTCGCTGGGCTGATCGTAGCGTTGAGCCTGACGTGGCTAGTGCTCGTACACGACCCCCTTGTGGCGGCGAAGGCAACGCATGCGCGGAATATCACGATTGCTGACGGGCTCATCGCCGAGGAACAGAGTCGGCAGGATCAGATCCGCAGCACCTATACCAGCGACCCCAACAACTTTGCGATAACTCGGCAACGCGAACTACGGGACGCTGCAGCTACCGCAAACGCGCGCCTGAACGAGCTGTATGGCGAACTCATTTCTCCCCAGCAAATGTCGCAAATGCTGACAACGATCCTGCAGCGCAACACCAGCCTGGAATTAATCAGCCTCGAGAACAAACCATCGGAAGCGCTGCTGGACGCCGGGCCTGCGCCCGAAGGCGGCATCGGTCCGGGTGTGCAAGTGTTCAGGCATGGCCTGCGCATGGTGTTTCAGGGAAACTATCTGGAAACCATTAAGTACCTGCGCAGCCTTGAACAACTCGACGGAAATTTCTTCTGGGAAAGCCTGGAGTTCAATCTCACGACTTATCCCGATGGTCAAATCAGTCTCGATATCTACACGCTTAGCACGGAACGAGGCTGGATCGGTGTTTAGACCCGGCCTCCATTTTTCGATGCATGTGCTGACTGCACTGATCCTTGCGGCGTCAACGCATAGTGTCTGGGCCGCAGAGGTCGAGGAAGAGCTGATCCATCCCACGCGCCCACTGGTGCTGCCTGCTGGGGAAGCTGCGGACAGTGATGCAGAGGGCGGCGATTTCGGATTCGGCCTCTTCGATGAAGCGTTTACTACCTACGAGCTCAGTTCCGTACTGATTCGCGGCGATGTGCGAATTGCCGTTATCAATGGCGAGCGCGTGCGCGTCGGCGAAAGCGTAGGCGCCGCGCGCGTGACGGCAATTGAGTCCGACAGTGTCAGACTGAATGTCGACGGCAGCAACCAGATGCTGGAGCTGTACCAAAATTCCATCAAGACTCTTGTCAAAGGTGACGAGTGATGAGCATCGAACGAACTAATGGAATGCAGCGGCATCTCTTCCCCCTGGCACTATTTGCGCTGAGTGCTTGTACGACGCCGCAATATGAGACTGTCGATCGCGAAGTATTCGATGAAATTCAGTCCACGCTGGAAGCGATATCCACGCCCGCGATACCGGCTGCGAGCGAGCAGCCCCCTGACGATGTCCTGCAGGCACTAGTGCCTGGCCTCACGCTGAGCAGCGAAGCACTGCAGCCGGTCGAAGAGCGCTTCGACTTTGCGGTACGCGAGCCGATGAATGCGCGTGAATTCTTTTCCTTGCTTACGGAAGGCACCGACTACAGCATCGCATTGCATCCTGACGTTACTGGAACGATTTCGACACTGTGACCTGAGACGAAATAT
>JBEGWB010000040.1:0-34631 GCA_041178065.1 Pseudomonadota bacterium
TGCCCGGCATCATACCCAAAAGCCCCGTCCTTTGCATGGCCAGTGCTGGCGCACCGGCGTAGAATCGCGCGCTTCCCTGCCAGCACCTGCCCGCGCCCATGTCGGATTCAAGCCCCAATCCCGATGTTCCCGCTCCGCGTGGCCGGCGCATGCCGCGCGGGTTTCAGGCTTTCGAGTCGGGGTCCTTCCGCTGGTTGATCGGCGGCTTGCTGAGCTTCTTCATGTCGATGCAGGCGCAGCATCTGTTGCGCTCCCTGCTCGCCTGGCAGTTGACTGAAAGCGAGCTCGCGATGGCTTACGTCAATGTGGCAGTTGCCGTGCCGATGTTCTTCGGTTCACTGGTGGCCGGCGCGCTGATCGATCGCATGGAACGCCGACGGCTGATCGTCATCGCGCAAGTGCTGATCATGGCGAACGAGTCCGCGGTGCTGGTGCTGATGCTGCTCGGCGTGCTGCAGTTCTGGCATTTGCTGTGCGTGTCGGTGGTGCTCGGCATCCTGTATCCCTTTGTCATGCCGACGCGCACGGCGATGATCTATGGCCTCGTCGGCCGCGACAAGCTTGGCAACGCCATGGCCTTGCAGGCGGCCACCTTGAACATCGGTCGTATCGTTGGCCCGGCGCTGGCTGGCGCCTTAATCCCATTTTCCTCGCTGGAACTCGTGTATGCCGGGACGCTCGTCCTCAACGTGCTGTCAACGCTGACGATGCTGAAATTGCCGCGCTCGCTGCCGGAGCAGCGATCGGGCAAGTCACTGGCGAAGGATATCTCTTACTCCTTTGTATATGTCGCTCAGCATCGCGACATCATGCTGTGCCTGCTGTTCGGTATCCTGCCGCTGATGCTGGCTTATCCCGTAATCAGCCTGATGGTCGTGTTCGCAGAAGATATCTGGCAGGTGGGCGAAGCCGGCCTTGGCCAGTTGATGGCAATGCTCGGGGCCGGGGGAATCGCCGGGGCGATGATCGTCGCGCGCATGGGCGACCACAACCGCCGCGGCCGCCTGATGGTCTACGCCGCCATACTCTTCGCCGTCATGCTCGCGCTGTTCAGCATCAGTCCCTGGTTTTCGGTGGCGCTGTTGCTGTTGCTCGGCGCCAACATGTTCTCGAACATCACGATGACGCTGAACGCGACCATTGTGCAGCTGCTTGCCCACGACGAAGTGCGCGGACGCATGTCGAGCCTCGTCATGGTGTCGATGGGCCTGACGCCGCTCGGCGTATTGCCGATCGCATTCGCTGCCGAACGGTACGGGATCGACCACACGATGTTTGCGGGTTGCATAGTGCTGCTCGCGATCGTGCTGCTTATGTATTATGCGAGCCCGACGCTGCGGCACCTGGATGCAGCGTTGAAAGCCAAGCGCAGACTTATACCTCTATGAACCAGACGCCATCCGCTAACGCCGCCGCTACTTCCCCCTGGGCCGCCCTGCGCAACAGTACATTCCGCTGGCTGTGGCTGGCGACGCTCGTGTCGAACATCGGCTCGTGGATGCACGAGGTCGGCGCGGGCTGGTTGATGGCCAAGACCCTGGAAGGGTCCCCCGTCATGGTCGCGCTGATGCAGACGGCAACCTCGCTGCCGGCCTTTTTCATATTGCTGCCCTCGGGTGCGCTGTCGGACATCGTCGATCGCCGCAAATACCTGCTCGCGGCCAACGTCGGCCGCCTGCTGGTTGCCTCCACGCTCGCGGTGCTGACGCTGACTGGCCTGATCGGCCAATGGTCCTTGCTGGTCTTCACGCTGCTGCTCGGCATCAACATAGCGATGATCATGCCGACCTGGCAGGCGATCATTCCTGAAGTCGTGCAACGCGCGGAATTGCAGGGCGCCGTTGGCCTCAACACGCTCGGCATGAACATCTCGCGCATCCTGGGCTCGCTGATTGCCGGCGGCATCATCGCGTATTCGGGCAGCGGCGCGGTGTTTATCTGCAATGCCGTGAGCCTGATCTTCATCATCGTCGTATTGCTGCGCTGGCAGCGCGTGAAGCCGGAAACGGCGCTGCCGCCGGAGCGCTTCTGGGCCGCGGTGAAGACAGGCCTGCGCTTTACCCGCCACTCACCAGGCCTTCAGGCCACAATCTATCGCAGCGTCGGGTTCTACTTCTTCGCGAGCGTCATGTGGGCCCTGCTGCCGCTGATCGCGCGCGACCTGCTCGAAGGCGACGAGCGCACGTACAGCTATCTGTTCGCATCGATCAGCGCCGGCGCCATCGGCAGCGCCTTCCTGCTGCCGACCTTGCGCAGGTACATGACCAACGACCACCTGATCACGCGCGCCGGCCTCGTGTTCGCGGTCGGCATCGCGCTCACCGCTACCGTGCACAACCATGCGCTGGCGATGCTCGCGCTGTGCGCCTGCGGCGCCGCATGGATCATCGTCATGACTGGCGCGCAGCTGTCGGCGCAAACCGCGCTGCCGAACTGGGTGAAGTCGCGCGGCATCGCGGTGTTCCAGACTTTCTTCATGGGTTCTCTCGCGATCGGCCCAGTGGTGTGGGGCAGCGTCGCCGAAATGACCGACCTGCCGACCTCGATGCTGATCGCGTCGGGCTGCCTCGTCGTGGCGAGCCTGTTCACGCGGCGCTGGCCCGTGAGCGGCAACGATGCGCTCGACCACACGCCATCGAAGCACTGGCAGAGGCCGGAGCCGAAGATCGCGATCGATCCACACCAGGGCCCGGTGATGATCGCGATCCGGTATGCGCCGGACGCGGCGCGTGTCGCCGAGTTCCTGCGCGAGATGGAGTTGCTCGGCCGGGCGCGCCAGCGCGACGGCGCGACGTTCTGGGAGATCTTCGAGGATGCGACAAATCCTGGCTCCTTTATGGAAACCTACGTCGTCAATACCTGGCTTGATCATTTGCGGCAGCATGAGAGAATCAGTAAGCAGGACGCGCAAATACAGGCAAGAATAAGAGCGCTGTTGCAGCCGGATACGGCGCCTGTCGTCACGCAATACATCAAGCCCTCTCTTAAAATCTAGATTAGCTCCGGACTCCTCTCTATGAGCACCATGCACGCTGTTGCCAGCAATTACCTGCAGGCCCTGCTCGATCGCGGCATCGAATACGTCTTCGCCAATGCCGGCACTGACACCGCGCCGATCATCGAAGCGCTCGTCGCCGCGAAGAAGGCGGGCGTGAAGACGCCGGAGTTCCTGACGGTGCCGCACGAGAACGTCGCGATCTCGATGGCGCATGGCTACTTCCTCGCAACCGGCAAGCCGGCCGCCGTCATGGTGCACGTCACCGTCGGCACCGCGAACGCGCTGTGCGGATTGATGAACGCCGCGCGTGACCAGGCGCCGATCCTGCTGACCGCCGGCCGTACGCCGAGCACCGAAACCGGCCACATCGGCTCGCGCAACGCGTCGATCCACTGGGGCCAGGACAGTTTCGACCAGGGCGGCATCGTGCGCGAGTGGGTCAAGTGGGATTACGAACTGCGTCCGGGCCAACCCGCCGACGAAATCGTCGGCCGCGCGCTCGACATCGCGATGAGCGAGCCGAAGGGTCCGGTGTACCTGTGCATGCCGCGCGAAGTGCTTGGCGATCTGACCGACAAAACACCGCCGCCGCCGCGCGCGCGCGCACTCGGCGCGCTGGTCACGACTCCGTCCGCCGCCGGCATCGAGCAGGCGGCGCAGTGGCTGGCCAATGCCGAGTTCCCGCTCATCATCAGCTCGAGCACCGGCCGCGATCCGCAAAACGTCCTGCGCCTGGGGCGCATCGCCGAGCAGTACGGCATCGGCGTGGCCTTGCCGGGCGAACCCGGCGCGCGCGAACTCAACATTCCGACGACGCATCCGATGTTCATCGGCGTACATCCAGCCGACGCGATCGCGAAAGCCGATGTCATCGTCGCGCTCGACTGCGAAGTGCCATGGTGGCCGAGCAAGGTCAGCCCCAAAGCTGGCGCGAAGGTCATCCATATCGCTCCGGATCCATTCTTTGCGCGTTATCCCGTGCGTGGCTTCCCGGTGGATCTTGCGCTGGCTGGTTCCTCCTCGATCGCGCTCGACATGCTCGAAGACGCGCTGAAGAAGCAGGACTCAGCGAAAGTCGCGCAGCGCCAGCGCAGCTTCCGCGCAATCTCCAGTGAGCGCGCAACCAAACAGCAAGCACTGGTGCAGAGCGTGGCGCAGCGCACTCCGCTGCATCCGGCCTGGATCGCGCATTGCGTCAACCAGGTCGTGACGAAAGACACGATCATCGTCAACGAGATGGGTGTGCCGCTCGACTTCCTCGCACTCGAGGAACCAAGGTCATACCTGTCGAGCAGTCTCGCCGGTGGTCTCGGCTTTGGACTGGGCGGCGCGCTCGGCGCGAAGCTCGGCGCGAAAGCGAAGAACGTGATTCTGATGGTTGGCGATGGTTCCTACATGTTTGGCTGTCCGACGGCGGCGCATCATGTCGCGCGCATGTACAACTTGCCGACGACGACACTCGTCATGAACAACGCGCGCTGGAATGCGGTACATCGTTCAACGCTCGGCATGTATCCGCAAGGACTCGCCGCTAAGGAAGAGTTGATGCCGCTGGTGTCGCTCGGTGAGTCGCCCGAGTACCAGGACATCATGAAGGCCTGTGGCGGGTATGGTGAAAAAGTTTCTGATCCATCGTCGCTACTCGCTGCCTTGCAACGTTGTCTCGACGCGAACAGCAAGGGCCAGTCGGCGCTATTGAACCTCATCACCGGCGACTGAGATGACGCTCGACGCGTTATTAACATTCATCGCGGCGTCGACGCTGCTCGCTTTCGCACCAGGGCCCGACAACATTTTCGTGTTGATGCAGTCGGCCTTGCATGGACGCAGAGCCGGCATCTTCATCACGCTCGGTCTGTGCACTGGATTGCTCGTGCACACGAGCCTTGTCGCACTCGGCGTCGCTGCGCTGATCATCATGAGCGCGACGGCTTTCACGATACTGAAGCTAGTCGGGGCTGCCTACCTCGTCTACCTCGCACTGCTTTCATGGCGCGCATCGGCTGAGGTCGGCGACGCGGAGAAGGCGCCGGCGCTGGGCGTGGGTCAGTACTACCTGCGCGGTATCCTGATGAATCTGTCGAATCCCAAGGTGGCGATTTTTTTCCTGGCCTTCCTGCCCCAGTTCGCCCGCCCGGAGTCTGGCTCGGTTACAGCGCAACTCATTGTTCTTGGCGGCTTTTTTATCCTCGTGACGCTGGGTGTGTTCATGCTGATTGCCGTGCTGGCGAGCCGACTCGCGGCCTCTTTTCAGCGTTCCACGAAGCTGCAGATCGGGCTTAACCGTCTGGCTGCATTGGTATTTTTCGGACTCGCAGCAAGGCTCGCACTGAGCTCCCGCTAGGTCTTTCCCGCCCCTTTCTCCTGTGTCTCTGCGCCGATGGCGGGTACACACACTTTCCCCCCTAAAAAGGGTCTGTCAAGACATGCACTGACCCGGGGTAGTCCCCTATAATCGCGGTCCGCGTTGCGAGCAGGTTGAGGGGATAAGCGCGGCACAAGATCTCGAACGGCCACCGGTCATCCCAGGCAGGCCGTCTTTGAAAGACGTTAATAACGATAAAATCAATATCTACAATCAGTCAGAGACTTAAGGATCAACATGGCCACTCCAAAAGCACAGAAAAGTAAGCCCGTCGTAACACCGACCGCCGACTTCTCGCAGGTTTCGATTGAAGAACAGACTGCACGCTTCCTTGCCTCCGGCGGCAAGGTCCAACAGATCCCGCTCGGTGTAAGCGGCCAGGTCGCGACCTCAGGTCCGCGCCACATCACCCTGGGCAAACGCCACCTGCAGGCCCAGTAAGACAAACCCCGAATCGATTTTTGCTGCAATGCTGCTTTGGACCCTGCCCTCCGGCGGGGTTCGTTTTATCTGGGGCTCGCGTTTTTCATTGTGTTTCGCGCGAGCCCACTCCTTTCCCCGGCCTACTCCCACCCGCCTCTCTCACAATTGATTGTCACTGCAGGGCGCCCTGATTTATCTTGCCGCGAAGCCCGCGCCTGTCCGACACGATGACCGCAGTCCACCCACTGTTCTACGAAACCCTGAAGCTGCTGCTGGCTCCGCGCGCGCGCGACAGTCACAAGGGAGACTTCGGTCATGTACTTGTCGTCGGTGGCGACCAGGGCATGGGCGGCGCGGTGCTGATGGCCGCATCGGCCGCCGCGCGCAGCGGCGCCGGACTGACTTCCGTCGCCACGCGCGCCGAGCACGTATCGGCGTTGATTTCGGCCAGGCCCGAGCTGATGATCCGCGGCATCGCCCAGGGCAGTGACATGCAGCCGCTGCTCGAACGCGCGACGGTGCTCGTGCTGGGACCCGGTCTGGGACAGAGTCCCTGGTCTCTGGATTGTTTGCGCGAAGCCTTGCAGGCCGCCGCTGCGAAGGGCATGCCGGTGGTCCTCGATGCCGATGCGCTCAACGCGATAAGCCGGGATGAAACCCTTTTACCACATGCCCTCTACGGCAAGTGCCTGCTCACTCCACATGCCGGTGAAGCGGCGCGTCTGCTGGGAATCAGCCGTGACGCAGTAAATGCCGACCGCCCCGCCGCCGCCCTGGCGCTGCAGCACAAGTATGGCGGCGGGGCGGTCCTCAAAGGCGCCGACACACTGATGTGCTACCCGCAGGGCCAGCATTCGCACCTCGTATCCTGCGGCCACGGCAATCCAGGCATGGCCAGCGGCGGCATGGGCGACGTATTGAGCGGTGTGCTGGGCGCACTGCTTGCGCAGCACTTTTCCCTGGCCGACAGCCTTCGCATCGGCGTTTGCGTACATTCGAAAGCGGCCGATATCGCGGCTGAAAATGCGGGTCAGCGCGGTATGCTGGCTACCGATCTCCTGCCCCACATACGGCGTTTACTGAATCCATGAACGATATATCGCTGTCTCGCGTACTACCTGATGAAGAGGCCACGCTGGAAATCGGGACGCGCCTTGCGCGCGCGTCCAAAGGCCAGGGCGTGATTACGCTGCGCGGCAACCTCGGCAGCGGCAAGACCACGCTGTGCCGGGGATTGATTCGTGCCCTCGGCCACGACGGCGCCGTCAAAAGCCCAACCTATACGCTGGTCGAGCCTTACGATCTTGGTGCGGTTCGGGTACTTCACTACGACCTGTATCGGCTCTCCGATCCGGAAGAGGTCGAGTATCTGGGCATGCGCGATTTCCTCGACAATCAAACACTTACACTCATCGAATGGCCAGAAAAGGCGCGGGGATTCCTACCGCCGGCGGACCTGGATCTGAAGCTCGACGTACTCCCCTCGGGCCGGCGTCTGAGCTGGCAGGCTTTAAGTCCCTTGGGGGAGGAGATTGCCGCCGCGCTGCGCTAAACCGCCCCTACATCTATAATTATTCTAGCTTTAAGCCGCAAACATCTGTAAATTATAGAATTATTCCAACTTCACTTTTTCGAAGCAATGCGCCAACAGCTGGCTCTGCCTCTCCTACTGCTCGCCCTCGGCTGTTCGCTGTCGAGCCGCGCTGCCGTAGTCGAGAAAGTGGAAGCCCAGCAATCCGCCGACTACACCCGCCTGGTGTTCGAGCTCGACCAGAGCCTTGAACACAAAGTCTTCACGCTCGAAAACCCCGATCGCGTCGTCATCGATCTCAGCGGCACCACGCTGCAAGGCCAGCTTGGAACACTCGATATTGCCGGCACGCCGATCACAGGCATTCGCAGTGCGCCGCGCAACCAAACCGACCTGCGCGTCGTGCTCGACATGCAGGGCAAGGTGCAGCCGCGCAGTTTCATGCAGGCGCGCGACGCGGATCATGGCGATCGCCTGATCGTCGATCTCTACAGCCCGACCACTTCAACCGTGGCAACGCCTGCACCCGGCGCAGGAGCGCAAGGACGCATCGTCAGCGCCTCGGTCGCGGATCTCAACGACAGCAAGCGCGACATCATCGTCGCGATCTCGGCCGGCCACGGCGGTGAAGACCCCGGCGCCATCGGCGTCAATCGCCTGCGCGAAAAGAACGTCACGCTGGCGATTTCGCGCGAACTGGAAAAGTTGATCAACAACATGCCGGGCTACCGGGCCGTGATGATCCGCGACGGCGATCACTACGTCGGTTTGCGCGAGCGCACGGAAGCCGGCCACAGGCACAACGCCGACCTCTATCTAGCGATTCATGCCGACGCCCATGCAAACAAGAATGCATCAGGCTCGACGATCTACGCCCTGTCCGCCAATGGCGCAACGAGTGAACAGGCGCGCATGCTGGCCGAAAAGGAAAACGCCGCGGACCTCATCGGTGGCCTCGGTTCCGTCAGCCTCAATGATAAAGATGAAGTACTGCGCAGCGTCCTGATCGATCTCAGCATGAACGCCAGCATCGCAACCAGCCTCGAAATTGGCGACCAGGTCATCCAGTCGCTCAGCGACGTCATCCACATGCGCCGCCGCAATGTCGAGCAGGCAGCCTTCGTCGAACTGAAGTCTGCCGATATCCCCTCACTGCTCATCGAGGCCGGTTACATCACCAATACCAAGGACGCCAGGAACCTTGACTCGGCGGAATGGCGGCAGCGTTTCGCAGTGGCCCTGACCGAAGCGATCACACAATGGTTCTACGACCGCCCGCCGCAAGGTACGCTGGTCGCATGGCAGAAGGAGAACGGCGGACAATTCGCAACGAGCTATACCGTCAAACGCGGAGATGCCCTGTCCGAAATCGCTGAACGTTACGATGTGTCGTTGGCTGCATTGAAATTCGCCAACGAACTCCGGGACAGCAACGACATCCGCATCGGCCAGGTACTGACGATTCCCGGCGCGACGCAGGCGGTAAGCGCTTCCTTCCGCGAACACACGATCGCGCGCGGTGAAACGCTGTCCGGAATCGCCGAAAGCTACTCGGTTCCAATGGCGCGCCTGCGCGAAACCAACCAGCTGAACAGTGATACCATACGCGTCGGTCAAGTGTTGAAAATCCCGACGTCCTAGTGAGCCTGCCAGAACCCCGCCGCATCCAGCTTCTCAGCCAGCGCCTGAGCAACCAGATCGCGGCCGGTGAAGTCGTCGAACGTCCCGCCTCTGTCGTAAAGGAACTGCTCGAAAACAGCCTCGATGCCGGCGCCGATCGCATCGATATCGAACTCGAACAGGGTGGCGTCAAGCTCGTGCGCATCCGCGACAACGGCTCCGGCGTCGACAAGGATGACCTGCCGCTTGCGCTGAGCCGCCATGCGACCAGCAAGATCAGCACGCTCGACGATCTTGAAAAAATCATCAGTCTCGGGTTTCGCGGTGAAGCGCTCGCCAGTATCAGCTCGGTGTCGCGACTCAACATGATTTCGCGCACACGCAGTGCGGATAGCGCATGGCAGGTCGAAACCGAAGGCCGCGACATGAGTTCGACGCTCAGTCCCGCCGCGCATCCGCCCGGTACCTCGGTCGAAGTGCGCGACCTCTTCTTCAACACGCCGGCGCGCCGCAAGTTCCTGCGCACGGAGCAGACTGAATTCCAGCGTATCGAGGACACCGTCAAGCGCATGGCGCTGAGTCGCTTTGATGTGCAGTTCACGCTGCAGCACAACCAGCGCGTGATCCACCGTTACGAAAAGGCCCAATCCACGCAGGAAAAAGCGCGGCGTGTCGCACAGGTCTGCGGCCCGAGCTTTGTCGAGAATTCTGTATTCATCGAACTCGAAAGCAATGGCCTCAAACTGTGGGGCTGGGTGTCGTTGCCGACTTTTTCACGCTCGCAGCCGGACCTGCAGTACTTTTACGTCAACGGCCGCGTGATACGCGACAAGCTTGTCAGTCACGCGCTTAAGCAGGCCTATCGCGATGTGCTGTTCCACGGTCGCCATCCAGCCTTCGTGCTGTACCTCGAACTCGAACCATCAGTCGTCGATGTCAACGTGCATCCAACGAAGCACGAAGTCCGCTTCCGCGACGGACGGCTGGTGCACGACTTCCTGTTCAGCGCGCTGCATCGCGCGCTTGCCGATGTACGCCCCGCATCGACTGCGAGCAGCCACAGTGTGGCAAGCGCGCCCGCGCCAGACGACGTGATGAATGAGCAGACGCGCATGCCGCTGTATTCGCCCGGGACCACGGCGAACCTCGCGAGCTATGGCCCGGCGGGTCCCTCGCTGTCGCAGGTTCGCGACCAGCTCGCGGGCTACGCCAGCTTCCGCGGCGCCAATGCGCCCGCGGGAACCAACAGCAATGCCGGCTTACCTGAAACCCCGGACGACTTACCGCCGCTCGGCTATGCGCTTGCACAACTACACGGCATCTACATTCTTGCGCAGAACGCGCAGGGCCTCATCGTCGTCGACATGCATGCCGCGCACGAACGCATCACTTATGAATACATGAAGAGCGCCGCGGCCGAGGAGGGCATCCGCGTCCAGCCTCTGCTGGTGCCCTTGTCCGTTGCGGTCAGCCAGTCTGAAGCCGACTGCGCTGAGGAGCATCAGCAACAGTTGCAGGCGCTTGGACTCGGCGTCGAGCGCATGGGACCGGAGACATTGAGTGTGCGGCAGGTTCCCGTGATCCTGAAACATGCGAACGCTGAGCAGTTGCTGCGCGATGTGTTATCCGACCTGCTCGAACATGGCAGCAGTGATCGCATCGAAGCCGCGCGCGATGAGCTGCTGGCAACGATGGCCTGTCACGGTTCCGTGCGCGCGAATCGAACGCTGACGCTGCCGGAAATGAATGCGCTGTTGCGCGACATGGAACGTACCGAGCGCAGCGGGCAGTGCAACCATGGACGTCCGACATGGGTCCAGTTGTCAGTGCAGGATCTCGACCGGCTGTTCCTGCGCGGACAGTAGAGGCTCAGTCCAGCGCCTGCACGTCGACGGAGCTTCCCCAGTAATGTCCCAACAGGGCGCTCTGCTGCACCTTGTCCCCGCTGCTATGGAAGCGCACGAATCCAGCCTCACCGGCGTCATGGCAGGCCTGTGCCGCCACAAGCCTGCGCTGTAGCTCTTTTGCAACCGCAGTGCCTGCATCAAGGATATTCACGCCGGCGCCCGCGATCTGCTGGATCCGCGAATGTATCAACGAGTAATGCGTGCAACCGAGCACCAGCGTATCTGCGCCGCGTTCGAGCAGTGGCTCGATGTATTCGCGCAAAAGACGCTCGAGCGCAGCGGTGTCGGGGCTTACTTGCTCGATGAGCTCGACGAGGCCCGGACAGGCGCGCGTCAGTATCTGCGCCTTTTGCGCAAAACGACTTTGCAGGCTGACGAATTTGTCGCTGGCAATCGTGCCCGACGTGGCAAGCACCCCGACAACACCGGTCGTGCTTTGCTCAGCGGCAGGTTTGATGGCCGGCTCGACGCCGATGATCGGAAGCGAATAGGTCTCGCGCAGCATCGCGATGGCGGCGGCAGTTGCCGTGTTGCAGGCCACGACGACGGCCTTCACCTCGTGACGCAGCAGGAAACGCATGATGCGTTCGCAACGTTCGCGAATGAACCCATCGCCTTTCGGCCCGTAAGGCGCGTGCGCGGAATCGGCGACATACAGCAGGTTTTCGGCCGGCAACAAGGCGTGGATGCTCGACAGGATGGAAAGGCCACCCGCACCGGAATCGAAAACACCCACTGGAGCCTGCTTGTTCAATGCCGCGTCACTCGCCGAAAACGCGGGCATTGTAACTGATCCCGACGCGCTGCTTTAGCCGTTCAGCGTGTGTACGAGCTGGTAGCGTCCATTCAACAGCATGTTGAGATTGTCGGTGCCGTAACCTGCATACAGCCGCACGCGTCCCAGCGTGGCGGTATCGATTCCCGACAGGATCGTTAGTGACCGTCGCTGCGATGCGTCAGCGTCAGCAATGGCGGCATAGCAGAGTCGCGATAAGCGCCGTCACCGCCATTGCGCGTGCTACGGGCGCCGCGGGCATTGTACGGCGGGCGTGCATATACCGTGTCTGTAAAGGCATCGTCGAAGAACAGCTGCGTCACGTAGTTGTAGGTGACATTGCCGGCCGCGTCGTAAACACGTGCACGCGCATGAATATGCGGCGTGCGCCTCTCGTACCAGCCTGGATAGACTGTGTTGAACAGTACGCGGCCCTCGGCGTCAGACACCTGGTAACCACGCAGGAAATCCTCGCCACGCGTATTGGCCTGGTCCATTCCTGTCACGTCGGAGTACTCGCCGTTCACATCACCATGCCAAATGTCGACCTGGATTCCTGCCGCCGGCACATTGCTGCACACTTCGCCCATAGTGCCCTGCACATATATCGCGAGCGTCATCGGCACGGCACTGAGGACTGATTCGCGTGCAGTTCCGGCCGTGAGGTCCGAACGATTAAGTTTTTGGTCGACCCAGTAAGGGCCTACCGACATTGCCGGTGCCAGTGTGCAGGCGGGCGCGGCAACCGCGGCGCGCGGCGCTAACCACGAACTTGCCGCAAGCAGCGACAGCAATTGCATATACCGGCGACGCGACATCTTCGGTGAACCGGGCGGAGATAGTGCCAAATCCTGCGATGGGGTAGTCATGAATGCTCCTTTTAATGGCATGACGTGAAGATTTAGCGCAGGTGTCAACACCGCTGACAAGCCGGTGAATACCGCACGCTATGCTATATTCAACACCCTGCATTTGGCCGAATGTGTCCCCGTGACCCCCGCTCTTCCTCCCGCTATCTGCCTGATGGGCCCTACCGCATGCGGAAAGACACGCGTGGCCGTTGAACTCGCGCAAAACTTTCCGGTACAAATCGTCAGCGTGGATTCGGCACTCGTGTATCGCGGGCTCGATATTGGTTCGGGCAAACCGGATCAGGCGACGCTGGCGCGCGCGCCGCATCGCCTGATCGACATTCGCGATCCCGTGGAACCGTATTCGGCCGCTGAATTTCGCAAGGATGCATTGCGCGAGATAAACGAGATTATCGGCAGTGGAAAAATCCCGCTGCTCGTCGGTGGCACGATGCTGTACTTCAAGGCCCTGCGCGAGGGTCTTGCCGAGATGCCCTCAGCGGCGCCCGAGGTGCGCGCGCGGATTCTCGAACTGGCGGCGAGCGCAGGCTGGGGCGCGGTGCATAAACGCTTGCAGGAAGTCGATCCCCTTGCAGCGCAGCGTATTCATCCGAATGATCCTCAACGTTTGCAACGCGCGCTCGAAGTGTATGAAGTCAGTGGGCGTCCGATGAGCGAGCTGCATGCGGACAAACCCGCAGGGGCTGCCCAGGACTTACCCTGCAAGTTGATTTTTCTGGGAATGCTGCCCGAACGCGCAGCATTGCATGAGATGATCGCGCGACGTTTTCACGCGATGCTGGCAGATGGGCTGGTCGACGAAGTGTCCGCTCTGCGTGCACGCATGGATCTCACGGGCGATATGCCGGCGCTGCGCAGCGTCGGTTATCGACAAGTGTGGGAATACCTCGACGGAAAGTACGACTACACGACGATGATCGACAAGGCGGTCGCCGCAACGCGACAACTCGCGAAGCGTCAGTACACCTGGTTGCGCAGCTGGCCTGACCTGCATGCGCTCGCATGCAGGCTCGATGTTGATGATGCAAGTATTGTGGAGAATCACTTGAAAAATCTGCCAGAAAACCCCATCTAGTGGTCGTCGGTCGGGAAAGGATCCTATAATCCGACTACAGAGAGGGACTTCTCTGTTGAGGCATAACAAAACTTGTTTATTTCTTTTATTACTCTTGTGGAGATTTTCCCATGTCAAAGGGGCACTCGTTACAAGACCCTTTCCTGAATGTGCTGCGTAAGGAAAAGGTTCCAGTCGCCATCTACCTTGTCAGCGGTATCAAGCTGCAGGGTCAAATCGAGTCCTTCGACCAATTCGTCATCGTGCTGAAGAACACCGTCAACCAGATGGTGTACAAACACGCGATCTCGACTGTCGTGCCGGCACGCCAGGTGCGCGTACCGATGCTCGGCGGCACCGAAGGCGAGCTCGGCGAAGAGACTGCTGGTAACTCTTTTTAAGAGATTCCTTCTTTTTTGTAAGGGCTTCCGGTGGCTTATCGGGAGCTTCCTGCAGGGCTTCGTCAGTAACGAACGAATGCCCGCGTCCTTGGTAGCCTCATCGGGGGGTCTGCTTGTTTTTTGATCGTCCCGAAAGTGGTGAACTCGCAGTCCTGATCCAGATCGGCATGGAGAATGCCCAGGATGAGGCCGACGCACGTGAATTCGAAGAGCTCGCCATCGCTGCGGGCGCGGTGCCCATGGCGATGATCGTGTCATCGCGCAAATCGACCTCGCCGCGCTATCTCATTGGCACCGGCAAGCTCGAGGAAATCAAGGCCGCGCTGAAAGAGCATGGTGCCCAGCTCGTCATCTTCAATCACACGCTCTCGCCCAGCCAGGAACGCAACCTGGAAAAGGACCTGAGCGCACGCGTGCTCGATCGAACCGGCCTCATTCTCGACATCTTCGCGCAGCGCGCGCGCAGTCATGAAGGCAAACTGCAGGTCGAACTCGCCAAGCTCAAACATGCGTCCACGCGGCTCGTACGCGGCTGGACTCACCTCGACCGCCAGAAAGGCGGCATCGGCCAGCGTGGCGTGGGTGAAACCCAGCTCGAGCTTGACCAGCGCCTGATCAACGATCGCATCAAGCAGATCAACAAGAATATCGACCGCGTGCGCGGTCAACGCGATCAGAGCCGGCGCGCGCGCAAGCGGGCCGAAGTGCCGACTGTCGCGCTTGTTGGCTATACCAACGCCGGCAAATCCTCATTGTTCAATCGACTCTGCGGGGATACCGCTTTCGTCGCGAACATGCTGTTCGCGACGCTGGATTCGACACTGCGCAAAGTGCAGGTGCCGAATTACGGCACGGCGATCCTGGCCGACACGGTTGGCTTCGTGCGCGACCTGCCGCATCAGCTCGTCGACGCTTTCCGCGCGACCCTCGAGGAAACCGTCGAGGCGCGCCTCCTGCTGCATGTCGTCGACTGCAACAATGACGAGCGCCAGTTGCAGATCGAGGAAGTGAACAAGGTGCTTGCCGAGATCGGCGCCGACGCGATTCCGACGCTGATGGTCTTTAACAAGGTCGACCTGCTCGACGACAAAGTCGCCAGTGTCGAACGCGACGAACAGGGCAAACCGGTGCGTGCCTGGGTCTCGGCGCATACCGGCGCCGGTATTGGCGAGCTGCTGGTCGCGATCGGCGAGCTGCTGGGTGGCGAATTCATGTCGACGACGCTGACACTGAAGGCGACCCAGGGGCGCCAGCGCGCCCATTTGTACAAACTGGGTGTCGTTCAGGCCGAAACCACCGCCGACAATGGCGATGCCTTGATCCAGTTGCACATGCCCCGGGCCGACCTGCTGCGGCTCATTGCCGAAGAACAGATGGACCTCGCCGCGTTCGCCCCCTCCCCGCAGCCAGAATTGCCACCCAGTGTGGTAAATCCGGGCATGTCGCAGGTGGATGAGGCGCTGTAGTTCCGCTAGAATTCCGCCCCGGCCCTGTACTTCATTCCCCGCAGGCCGCACCACGCATCATCGCCTTTACTCATTTACGAACTGGAGCACCACATGGCCTGGAACGAACCGGATAATGACGATCGCAAAAACGATCCATGGGGCTCCCGGCCAGGCAAGCGTCCCGGTTCCGATAACCAGGGACCGCCCGATATCGACCAGGTCGTCAACGATCTCATGAAGAAAGTGTCGGGCATCTTTGGCGGTGGCGGCGGGCGTAAAGGCGGCGGCGGCACCGACTCCAGCGACGGCTTGTCGACCGGCCTGCTCGCCGGCATCCTCGTCATTGCCCTGATCATCTGGGTTGGCGCCGGTTTTTACACGGTCGACCAGCAGGAACGTGGCGTCGTGCTGCGCTTCGGCGTGGCGCAGGAAGCCGTTGTCCTGCCCGGCCTGCACTGGAACCCGCCACTGATCGACGAAGTGACGAAGATCAACGTCACCCGCGTTTACGATGAAACCTTCTCCAACACGATGCTGACCGAAGACGACAACATCGTCGATATCACGATGACCGTGCAGTATCAGATCACCGACGCGCGCAAGTTCTTCCTCGAGGTCGAGGATCCCGTGACCAGCCTGCAGCAGGCCGCAGAGTCCGCGATCCGCCACGTCGTTGGTGGCTCCGCGATGGACGACGTCATTAGTACCGGCCGTGAACTCCTGGCGCAGGATGCGCATGACCGCCTGCAGACCTATCTCGATCGTTACGGCACGGGCATCACCGTAAGCCAGTTCAACATCGCGCAGTCGCAGCAGCCGCAACAGGTGCGCGCGGCCTTCGACGACGTAATCAAGGCGCGCGAAGACAACCAGTCCTTCCAGAACGTGGCGCGCCGCTACTCCAATCAGGTTGTGCCTGAGGCACGCGGTCTGGCCCAGCGCCAGCTGCAGGAAGCCAATGCCTACAAGGCCCGCGTCGTTGCGCAGGCGGAGGGCGAAGCCCAACGCTTCGAGCAGCTGCTGGTCGAGTACCAGAAAGCACCCGAGGTCATGCGCCAGCGCCTTTATATCGACGCGATGCAGGCCGTGCTGGCCAACAGCTCCAAGGTTATCGTCGATGTCGAGGGCGGTAACAACATGATGTACCTGCCGCTCGACCAGTTGCTGCAACAGGCACGCCGTCCGGTGACGACCGTTACGGATCTCGATAGTGCGGCAACGACTGAAGCGCGCGACCTGAGCTCGCCGATCACCCCGCGCCAGACTCCAGACAGAGGAACGACACGCTGATGAAAAGCTCCAGCCTTGTTACGCTGCTACTCCTGTCGATGGTCGTGCTACTGGCATACAACTGCATGTACGTGATTCGCGAGATCGACCGCGCCGTGCTGCTGACCTTCGGTAAAGTGACGAACGACAACATCCAGCCCGGCCTGCACTTCAAGGTGCCAGGTGTGCACACGGTGCGCCGTTTCGATGGCCGCATCCAGACGCTCGAAATCACCACCGAGAGCTACCTGACTGCCGAAAAGAATTACCTGGAAGTAGACTCCTTCGCGAAGTGGCGCGTTGCCAACACCGCACTGTTCTACACCGCGACCAACGGCGACGAGGTCGGGGCCGCCAACCTGTTGACGCAGCGCATCAATACCGGCCTGCGCAACCAGTTCGGCGTGCGCACGGTGCACGACGTCGTGTCTGGCCAGCGCGATACGCTGATGGAACAGCTCACTGAATCGCTGAACACCATCGCGCAGCAGGAGCTGGGCATCGAAATCGTCGACGTGCGCGTCAAGAAAATCGACCTGCCGCCCAACGTCAGCGATTCCGTTTTCGAACGCATGAACACCGAACGCCAGGAAGAAGCGCAGCAGCTGCGCTCCACTGGGCGCGAAGTCGCTGAAGGCATCAGCGCCGACGCGGACCGCCAGCAGATCGTCATCGAAGCCGAAGCCTATCGCGATGCAGAGTTGATCCGCGGCGAAGGTGACGCGGAAGCAGCCGCGATCTATGCCGAAGCCTTCGGCAAGGACCCGGAGTTTTACGAATTCGTGCGCAGCCTCAATGCATATCAGGCCACGTTCAGCGATCGCAGCGATCTCCTGCTGCTGAGCCCTGACAGCGATTTCTTCAAGTACATGAGAGAAAGCGACGCTCAGTAACGAGGAAACGCGCATGTGGCAACAACTGGCAATTACCGCTTGTTTGATGCTGGTACTGGAAGGGGTTTTGCCTTTCCTGTATCCAGCGCGCTGGCGCAAAGCCGTCTCCGCGATGGCCGCGGTCGACGATCACAAGCTGCGCCTGATGGGCCTTGGCAGCATGATTCTCGGCGTCATGGTGCTGTCGCTCATCAACTAGAGTGTGTAGTCATACGGGCGTCTGGAGCCCAGGTTTCAATGAATAACAAAGCCAACCGCTGGCTCTTGCCGGACGGCGTTGACGAGATCCTGCCGCCACGGGCGAATCAGCTGGAAACCCTGCGCCGGGATATCCTGGATCTTTACCGCACCCGCGGTTACGACCTCATCAAGACCCCGCTGATCGAATTTCTCGACTCCTTGCTGATCGTGCCGAGCCACGAGCTGCAGCTGAGCACCTTCAGTATCGTGGACCAGCTCAGTGGCCGCAGCATGGGCGTGCGTGCCGACATTTCGTCGCAGGCGGCGCGCATCGACGCGCATGTGCTGCAAGAGCAAGGTCCGACGCGCCTGTGTTACGCCGACAGCGTGTTGTTGACCCGCCCGAAAGGCCAGCTGGGTTCGCGCAGCCCGCAACTGATCGGCGCCGAGCTGTACGGCCACTCCGGCGTCGAAAGCGATGTCGAAGTCATTTGCCTGATGCTGCGCACGCTCGAAATCGCCGGCATCGAGGCACCCCTGCTGGCCCTCGGCCACAGCAGCATCACGCGTACCTTGCTGAAAAGCGCCAGTCTCGAGCGCGACGCCGCCGAGAAGCTGTTTGCCGCCTTGCAGAATAAAGCCACCAGCGACATTGCGCAGTTGCTCGCCAACAGCCCGATTCCATCGCACTTGCGCGAATGCCTGACCTTGTTGCCGACCCTGCATGGCGATACGCAAGTACTGACGCGGGCTGCCGCGCTGTTCAAGAACATGGACCCCGAACTGTCCGCGGCACTCGAACAGCTGCAGGCCATTGCCGTCGGCGTTGCGCGCAACTGTCCGGGCCAGACGCTGTACTTCGACCTGTGCGAACTGCGCGGCTACGACTATCACACGGGCGTGATCTTCTCCGCGTATGTGTCGGGTCATGGTGAAGCCATCGCCAACGGCGGCCGTTATGACGGACTTGGCGCCGTGTTCGGCCGCGAGCGCGCGGCAACCGGCTTCGACGCCGACCTGAAAACGCTGCTGAACCTGGGCCACCGCGACTTCGCGGTGGCGGGCAAGATTTTCGCGCCGGCCGGCGTCGATGCCGCGCTGTTGGAGGAAATCGAACGGTTGCGCGCGAGCGGTCGCCGCGTCGTGCAGGCCTTCAGCGACCAGACGTGCAAGGCCGCCGATCTTGGTTGTAGCGAGCAACTCGTGAACGACGGCAAAGGCTGGTCGCTGACCGCGGTATGAATGAATGGCAGGGCCTGCGCCGCAGGCTGGCCGCTTATATAGATGATGCAGTTATGACCCTGGATGCCCAGCGTCCAGGTCGAGTGCAGTATGCTCCTGGATGCCCGGCATCCAGGTCTAAATGGTGTTGAACGAACAGGTCTGGTGAATTGGATGGGCAAGAGTGTAGTAGTGCTGGGTACCCAGTGGGGCGATGAAGGCAAAGGCAAGATCGTCGATTTGCTGACTGAGAAGGCACAGCACGTCGTGCGCTTCCAGGGCGGCCACAACGCGGGGCATACGCTCGTCATCGGCGGCCGCAAGACGGTGCTGCATCTGCTGCCGTCCGGCGTGCTGCGCGACAATGTCACCTGCATCATTGGCAATGGCGTAGTCCTGTCGCCGGAAGCGCTGCTGAAGGAAATCGACGAAGTCGCGACCCAGGGCATCGTTGTTGGCGACAACCTGAAAATCAGCGCCGCCTGCCCGCTGATCCTCCCCTATCACATTGCGCTCGACCAGGCGCGCGAACTGAAGAAAGGCGCCAACAAGATTGGTACTACCGGCCGCGGCATTGGCCCGGCGTATGAAGACAAGGTTGCGCGCCGCGGCATTCGTCTTGGCGAACTGATGCATGCACAACATTTTGGCGAGAAACTGGCCGAAGTGCTCGAGTATCACAACTTCATGCTGACGAATTACTACAATGTCGCCGCAATCGACTACCAGCAAACGCTCGACAGCACCCTGCAGATGGCGGAGCGCATCCGTCCCTGGGTTTGCGACACGATCGACCTGCTGCACAACGCGCGCAAGAACGGCGACAACATCATGTTCGAAGGCGCGCAAGGTTCGCTGCTCGACATCGACCATGGCACTTATCCTTTCGTTACCTCGTCCAACACCACCGCGGGCGGCACGGCAACGGGCACCGGTTTCGGTCCGCTGTACCTCGATTACGTACTTGGTATCACGAAGGCGTACACGACGCGCGTCGGCAGTGGTCCCTTCCCGACGGAGCTGTTCGATGATGTGGGCGAGCAATTGTTCCGCAAGGGCAAGGAGATCGGTGCATCCACGGGGCGCAACCGTCGCTGCGGCTGGTTCGACGCCGCCGCCGTGAAGCTGGCGATCCGCATCAACAGCGTATCAGGTATCTGCCTGACCAAACTCGACGTGCTCGACGGACTCGAAACCGTCAGGGTCTGCGTCGGCTACAAGGGCATCCACTCGACCTCGATGGCCTGCCTGACGAGCTTCGACAGCTACAATACGCTGGAACCGATCTATGTCGACATGCCCGGCTGGAAGGATTCTACCTACGGCATACGTGCGCTCGAGGACCTGCCGGTCAATGCGCGCAACTACATCCGTTTCATCGAAGAGAAGATCGAAGCGCCAGTCGATGTCATTTCCACCGGCCCCGACCGCGACGAGACGATCATCCTGAAGCATCCGTTCCAGTGAGCCGCGCTGCCGTGCATGTGCTCGGCACCGGCCATCAATGAAGCCCAAAATGATTATTGCGGAATCATGCCCGTGTCCGAACTAGACGATCCACGCGTACTCTTTTCCGCCGAACGCACCTTGCTCGCCTGGAACAGGACCAGCCTGTCGCTGATGGCCTTCGGTTTTGTCATCGAGCGCTCGGGATTCCTCATGGGTCCTCCGCGCGAAGCCGGCTCGCGGCACCCCCTCACCTTCTGGCTGGGCATCATGTTCATCCTGCTCGCTGCGGTTACCGCCGCGTGGTCTGCGCGGCAGTATGCTGCGGTGCTGCGTTCGCTGACGCCGTCCGAATTTCCGCCCGGCTACTCGGCGCGCTGGGGACTCTCGATCAACATCATCACCGCCGTACTCGGAATCCTGCTGCTCGGCGTCATGGTACTCGGCGGCGCCTGAGCGCCGCACGAGCCTCTGTCCGCTGTTGCGCGGACAAATCCTCTCACTGGGTGTCGCGGGTGCCGCTGACTTCCACTTCTACGCGCCGGTCTGGCTGCAGGCAGGCCTTGAGCGCAGCGTTAACCGGCCCCGTGCACTGCTGTGAAGTCGTGACCGGGTCATCGCTATTGACGCCGCGTGCCGTGATTGCCGTGCCGGGGATGCCCGCGGCGACGAGGTAGTCGGTGACCGTTTTGGCGCGGCGCTGCGACAAACCGAGGTTGTATTCGCGCGTGCCGATGCGATCGGTATGACCGGTCACGATGATCACTTCGTAGCTGAGTCCGTTCAGATCCCGCACCAGCTTGTCGAGTTCTGCGCGTCCGTCCGGTTTCAGTTCGGAGCGGTCAAAATCGAACAATGTGCTAGCGGCAAGCGTGATCGTCACCGGAGCTGGCGCCGGCGCCGGCGCGGGCGCTGCGCGTGGTGCCGCGACGACAGCCGGAGCAACCACGGCATCGCGGGCGCCAAAGCGATACGTCAGGCCAATCGACAACATACCGATGTGATCGTCGATTACACGGTTATCGTCGATCCGGTAATGTTCGAGCTCGGCGCGCAGCTGCAGCGCCTTGCTGAAGGTATATTCCAGGCCGGCCCCGTACTTCTCATGCATGCCGCGGTCATCGCGATCGGCAAAATAAGCCCCAATCGCGCTGTTACTGAAGCTTTGGCTGATTCGAAGGTTGTTGATGCCAACGCGGCCGAATGCCGAGAATCTGTCGGTCAGGGGCACGGTGGCGACCAGGTCTACACCATATCCGTGCACCGAAGCTTTCCCGCGCTGGAACGCTGCCGGCAGCAGCGTTGCATGCGCGTCGAAGTTGCCGAGGTCGGCATACGTGGCCTCGACGGCGTAATTCTGGTTGAAATGGTAACCACCGAGGACCTTCCAGCCGGCGTCATTGTCATCCACGTCGAGGTTAGTGACGGTATAGCGCGCCGCCTGCAGCGCGGAGCGCAAGGAGCTGCTCTGGATGTCGGTGTGGGTTTTGCCGAGGCTCACGCCGCCATACCAGCCCGCATCCTGGGCAAGGATCGCAGGGCTTGTAAGCGCAATCGGCAATGCCAGGGTAAGCAGGGAAAGGGCTGTGAGATGTCTTGCTTGCGGTGCTTTCATAGTTGCCTCCTGGCAGCCGGTTGCAGTAAACGCTAAACCATCGTCGAGAAGGACCATGGATACCCGCTACTGTATGCGGCTTGCTGAAGGCGGCGTTTGACTTAAATCATGCCGGCTACGCATCGGCTTTTCGACGGACTGGGGCTAAAGTCGGGCCTCGCGTGGCCTGACCCTGCAAGAGGGAAGGCCGCGCTACTTCAGCGCTCAATCGCGGTTTCGACGCGCCGCAGCTACAGACAGTTGGGCAAGGGCAGTGGCTCAGGGTATGCAGTCTCGATAAAGCCGAGTTTGCGATACAGCCTGCCGGCAGTGGCATTGTGCTCGAGCACCAAGAGTGAACTGCAGGGGGTGCCGAGTGCGCGAGTACCGCGCGCATCGATGTGCGCATCGGCAGGCACCACGAGACGCGGAACGATTATTGCTCGTATGCCCAGCTGAGCAGGGTATCCGCAAGCTCCTGGCCCGGGCCCGCATCGGCCTGTGCATGATTCAGCATGCTGACAACGACGAACTGCCGGCCAGAGCGCGCATGTACATAGCCGGCAATGGCGGCCACGCCATCGAGCGTGCCGGTCTTGACGTGCATGCTGCCGCGCGTGCCGCCGTTGCGCAGGCGCGTGCGCATGGTGCCGTCTTCGCCGGCCAGTGGCAGCGACGCAACATATTCCGGCATCGTATTGATGCGATAACCGCGCTGCAGCACGGCGTTGAACAGCGTGGCCGTCATACGCGCATCGCGCGACAGGCCCGCACCGTTGGTCAGCGCCATGGCAGCGTGGTCGATGCCGAGCGCGCCGAGATAGTCCTGCACGGCGCGCACACCGTTTTCCACCGTTGCCGGCGGACCATATTTTTCAACAGCGAGAGTCAGCAACAACTGCCGCGTCATCATGTTGTTGCTGTACTTGTTGATCGACTTGATGACATCGGACAAAGGCTCCGATTCCCACACCACAAGCGGCTCGTGATCGACCGGCACGGGCTCAAGCCGGAGTTGACCGGCGAAATCGCCGCCGAGCTGTTGCCACAGGCTGCGGAACAGGCCATAGGCGTAGTTGGGCGCGTCGAGCACCGCTCGTTGCAGCACGAACTCGTTGCAACGCGCGGGATAAGTCCCGGAAAAGATCACGCCATTGGCGTCGGCGGGATCCTCGCTGAAGCTGATGCCGCGCTGGAAGCCGCCGCAGCCGCTGGTTTGCTGCCGCACCTGGTTGGTGATGTTGAGGTTGGGCAATTCCGGATCGGCCTTGATGACGACGTCGCTGCCATTGGCATGCGGGTAGAAAAAGAAATTCACGGTCTGGAAATTAACCATCAAGGCATGCGGCAACACGTTGTAGCTGCGGTTGGTGTCGTTGTCGATCAGCGGTGCGCTGCTGACCGAGGAATCGAAGAGACTGGCATCGATGACGAGGTCGCCGCTGATGCGCGTTACGCCGCGTCGCTGCAGCATCTTCAGCATGTTGCGGAACTTGTCTTCCACGAGGAAGGGATCGCCACCGCCTTTCAGCAGCAGGTCGCCGTCGAGCGTGCCTTCGCTGATCGTGCCAAGCGCATGGATTTCGGTCTGCCAGCTGTACGCGGGGCCGAGCACTTCCAGCGCGGCCAGCGTCGTCACCGCCTTGATCGCGGACGCGGGGTTCATCGGCACGTCCGCATTGATCGCGAGTAGCGGCAAGTCGGAACCGATTTCCTGCACGAGCAGGCTGTACGACTCAGCGGGCAGGTTGTAGCCGGACGTGATGACCTTGACGCCGGCGGGCAAGGTGCTGGTCCCGCTGGCATCCTGCGCGCGCGACGCAGCGGCGCCGAGGCTCAGTACGACCAGCAGCAACATGGCAAATGAACGCAACGAACGCAGCAAGTGAAAACTCCCCGGGGAACGATGTGCAGAGGTTAATGAGCCCGGGATTGTTAGTCCACCGCACCGTGCCGGGACCGGCTACCGAGGAGGCTGCCATGTCGGCGAATGCAGGCCAGCAGTGGCCTAATCATTGTGATCGAGCAGCTCATCCAGTGAGTCCGGCGGTGCGCAATCCAGGCCTGGCATAAGGGCCTGTAAACCTTTGGGGGCGTCACCAATCGAGGTACGGCTGAAATCGTAATCGCCATATCCGCCGAGATTTAGTGAGCCCTGCGCATTGCTGACGAGCGCCGACCCGCCCCAGGTGGAGCTATACAGGCGCTGGTTCGCCAGCGTTGCGCCGTGGAAAGACTCATCGGCGTGAATGCTCGCCACTGGCGTGTCGATACGGTATTCGTCGCGCGCCGCGGACCCGATGCTGCCGCTGCGGCTCCGGAAGCAACCGCGCGCAAGCGTCATGATTGCGCGATCGCCGCCAGTGCGATGGCCGGCGTAGCTATATTCGGCGAATACAAACTCTGTATCGGCGCCCAGCGACAGGTGCGCCTTGTCGACCATACGCATGCTGACGAACGCATCAGCATCGACAAGCACCGTGTCACCGACGAAGAGTTCACTGCGGGGAAGCAAGGTGCGCGTTTCGCCGCTGGCAGCGCGCGCCCTGATGAGTCCCCGCATTGTAAGGATGGAACCAATCGCAGCACGCTCTGTCGCGGGTATTGACGCGTCCCGGGCCGCTGCTTCGCGCCCCGCCTGTGCAAACACTATGACCGGCGCGAACAGCGCCAACATGACGAAGATCCTTCTCCCTGAACCTGCTATGCACATACGACTGCTCCGCGAACAACATAAGGTGCGCGCAGTCTGGCGGTACGGCGGCTGCTTTTTTGTGACGCGAGTCTCAAAGCGTACAGCGTGCGGGGAAAAGCGCTAAAGCTTTGTCGGAATCGAGCCGTTAGAGGCACCGTCCCACAAGGACAACACGAATCAGTCACCCACACTTACAGGAATACACTTCCATGAAATTGCAATTCGTAGCACTCGCCATGATCCTTGGTACTTCCTTTGCAGCCGCCGAGAGCGCGCCGCGGCTCGTCAACGCCGATGGCTCGGCGCTGAGCAACCTTTGCATCGTCGCCGCGCAGTCGGGCACTATTGCAAGTGTCGCCGCGCAGCTGGACATACCATCAGCGGTCGCTAATGACGTCCGGTGCAACAACATGTCGATCCAGCGCTTCGTCGCGCAATACCGTGCCGCCCCCAGCGATGCAACCGTCTACGCGATCAGCGTTGCCAATGAAGCGCCCGAAACCCGTCTGTGCGTCGCCGCGCTAACGTCCGCTGAAGAATTTACCCGTCTGAAAGATGCGCTTTTCGCCGACGTAGTGGTCGAGGATGAAATCGCTTGCAATGGCAGGCCGCTGAGCCGGTTCGTGCGCCGCTACCAGAATCGCCTGGCCGCGCTACATACCGCTGCTACTGCCTCGCGCTAACTCCCCCCGCGCAGGATCCTTGTAAGTATTGCGACACCAGCTCACGGGGTGTCGCTGTTTTTTATCTGCCGGCCGCAGACCAGACGGTTGTGCGCCAGAGCATTTTTGCTGCTTGCGGCAGGCTTTCCACGAAGCAACGGTCGCAGGCGCATTGCGGAATAATCATCTGCAAAGTAAGGCTTTACAAAACCGCGCCTGCCTCCCCGCTTTCCGGCAAATCCCCGTACAATAGCGGCAACTGCTTTTGATGTTGCCGTCTTCATGCCCACCAAGAACGTCATCCTCGAACTGACCCGCCTGCAGCAGGAAGTGCTGGAACTCGCCACGCCTGCCGAACAGGTGCGCAAGATCGTGGACTCGATTTCCGAGATCGTCGAAACCGACGTGTGCACGCTGTACCTCGCCGACAAAAATGGCGACATGGTGCTGATGGCCAGCCACGGCCTCGCGCAAACCGGCGCTGTGACCCTTCCGCAGGGCCGCGGCCTCGTCGGGCTCGTAGCGTCGAGCCGCCATCCGATCAACATAGCGAAAGCGGTCGACCATCCGGCCTTCTTTTACGTGGAAGGTTCGCAGGAAGAGCGTTTCCAGAGTTTCTGTGGCCTGCCGCTGGTGCGTTACGGCAAGGTCATCGGCGTGCTCGTCGTGCAGCGCGCCGAGCCGGAAGCGCTGTCGCGCGAGAGCGAAGCCTTCCTCGTCACGCTGTCGTCGCAGCTGGCGCTGATCGTCGCCGACATGCCAGTCACGCTAAAGGGCGGCCAGAGCAACCTGTACGTCCGTGGCGTCAAGGGCAGCTCCGGCATCGGCATCGGATTCGGCCTGATGTGCGACCACGGCGATCTGTACAGCGTGCCAGACGAACCTTGTCCGGACATCGCCGCCGCCCTCGACGACTGGTACACCTTGCTCGCCACGGTGCAGCTCGAGATAAAACGCGAGGAAATGTCGCTGAGCCCGCTCCTGACCGACAGCGTGTCGAGCATCTTCAGTACCTATTCATCCTTGCTGGCCGACCAGGCGCTGATCGGAAAAGTCGAACACGAAATCCGTAACGGCAACTGGCTGCCGGGCGCCCTGCGCAAGTCGATCCAGTACTTCGCCGCGCTGTTCGCCGCAATGGAAGATCCCTACCTGCGCGCGCGCCAGGAAGATATTCATCACCTCGGCAACAAGTTGCTGACGACGCTTCAGGGCAGCAAGAACCCGCAATTGCAAAACATCGCCGCGCTGGACCAGATCGTGCTGATCGGCGACCAGGTCAGCGTGTCGGACATCGCCTCGGTGCCCGGTGAAAAACTCGTCGGCATCATCTGCTTCTCGGGCTCGAGCATGTCGCATACCGCCGTGCTCGCCAACGCATTGGGCGTGCCGGCTGTCCTCGGGGTCGGTCTGCTGAAAAATTTGCGCAACCGCGAGCGCTTCATCGTCGACGGCAATAGCGGGCACATCATCCGCTATCCGAACGACATGCTATGCACCGAGTTCCAGCGCCTGATTGTCGAAGAGAAGCAGCTGCTCAGTAAACTGTCGGCACTGCGCGACAAGCCTGCCGTGACACCCGACGGTTTCAATGTGCGCATGTTCACTAACTCCGGCCTGCTCGCCGACCTGTCGCCCGGGCTCAAGTATGGCGCCGAAGGCATCGGCCTTTACCGTACCGAAATTCCCTTCATGGTGCGCGACAGCTTCCCGTCCGAGGATGAGCAGATCCTGGTCTATTCGCAGGTATTCACCGCGTATAAGGGCAAGCCGGTCTACATGCGCACGCTCGATGTCGGCGGCGACAAACAGTTGCCCTACTTCCCGATCACCGGCGAAGATAACCCGGCCCTGGGCTGGCGCGGCATTCGCTTCACGCTCGACAACATCCAGCTGCTGATGACCCAGGTGCGCGCAATGCTGCGCGCCGCACGTACCGAGGGCGATCTGCACATCCTGCTGCCGATGATCATCGCGGCCGAGGAGTTGAATACCTTCAATCAGCTGCTGACAGAAGCATTGCAACAGCTGACACAGGAAGGTTACCCGGCGCGGCGGCCGAAGGTGGGCGTCATGATCGAAGTCCCGGCCGCGATTTCGCAGTTGCCGTTCTGGAGTAGCCGCATCGACTTCGTCTCGATCGGCTCCAACGACCTCAGCCAGTACCTGCTCGCGCTCGACCGCAACAACGCACGTGTCGCCCACCGCTACGATCACATCCACCCGGCGGTGATCCATGAATTGCATCGCGTGGTCGGCATCGCCCGCCAATATAACCTGCCGCTGAGCCTCTGCGGCGAGATGGCCTCCGATCCGATGGCCGTGATCCTGCTGCTCGGCATGGGCATCGAGACCCTCAGCATGAGCGCAACCAAGCTTGCCCGCATCAAACACCTGATTCGCACGATTACGCAAAAGCGCGCCGCCACGATCCTGCAGCAGTGTCTTCAGCTCGACAACGTGCAGGACATCCGCGCACTGCTGAACAGCACGCTGTCGAAGTTGCAGCTCAACGAGATGATCAAGTAGGCGCGGATCAGGCCAGGATCAGGATGTGGCGTAAATCGGCGCGTCCATGACGAACACAGCGTCGGTCGGTAGCGTCATGAGGTCAGGCTCGACCCATTGCCTGCGAGCCTGCGCCGAGATAAGCGCGCGTGATCGTTTCGTGATAACCACCGCTATCGGTGTTCGCCTTGCCCATCGCGTCGTTGCAGGATTTGATGCGTTCACGCACCACGGTCAAGGCCTGCGGCGGCGCATGATGCAGCAAGTACCAGAAGCCGACGACCAGATGCGCATGGTGTGTCCAGCGCCGGCGCTGTAGCGTGCAGGCTTCGAAGTCGCCGATCAAGGCTTCGAGTCGATCAATCGTGTCGAGCATGGAACGGTGTTTCAGCCATAGCGGTTCAAATCGCAGAATGCCGCTTCTTCACGCGCAGGGCAATGCCGCGGGCACTCGCCTGCTGGAATCTTTCGCTTGCTCAGTTCAGGGCGATCCTTCTGATCCACGGATACACGATGATCGTCAGCACTGCGGCAAGCAGCAGGTCGTGGCTCAGATTGAGCTCGACGAGAGCTTCGTCTGGCATTGCAACCATGGCTAACAGGATGAGGACCGCAATGATCGGCAGGATGCCGCGAAAGATAAGCAGGGTCGTCATGGCAAGACCGAAGGCGCCGATAACGGGATATGAGGCGTGGATGCCCAGGGTGTGGAAAAAATCACGGGCCAGGGCCAGACCCAGCGTGGCGAACAGCGTTACCGCGTGCAGGAACTTCATTAAATACCTCCGTGCCGCGCAATCTATGCTTGCAGAGATATACAAAACTTGAATCAGCCCGCAAATCCGCGGTCAGGGGCTTCAGAACAGCAAAACTGTTGCCGATGCGGCAACAACCGGAGCCCTGTAACCAATTTGTTACATTTGAATGACGCCGTGGGCCAGCGCGAGCTTGACGAGCTCCGCGGTACTGGTGATCCCCAGCTTTTCCTTGATCTGCGTCTGGTAGTTGGCGACGGTCTTCACACTTAGCGACAAATCCTCGGCAATGTCACTGGCATTCTTGCCTTCGGCGAACTTGCAGAAAATCTGGAATTCACGGCGCGACAGGTTGCCCAGCGGCGTGCCGGAGCCGATGTCTTTCATCGACAGCTTGTCGGCCAGCTTCTCGTCGATGTAAGTGGCACCGCTTGCAATCTTGCGAATCGCGTCCAGTAAGAGCTTTGGCGCATTATTCTTCGTGACATAGCCGCTTGCGCCAGCTTCTAGCGCCTGCTCGACGAAGGCAGTGCTGTCATGCATCGTGAACACCAGGATACGGATCGCGCTGTTCTTCGCCTTGATGCGACGGATCGCTTCGAGTCCACCCATGCCTGGCATCGACAGATCCATGACGATGACGTCGGGGTTCAGTTCCACAGCCTTCTGGTTAATGGCCTCGCCGCTATCGAGTTCCGCGATGACACGAATGTCGCTGTCGTTCTCGAGCAGCAGGCGAAAGCCAGTGCGGACGATCGCATGATCATCCACTAGTACAACCTTAATGGGAGATTCTGTCACTGAGCCTTCTCCGGTACCCGGTAACGCGAGGGAATTCGACATGAATGCTCGTGCCTTTGCCGGGACGCGCCGAGATGGTAACACTACCCTGTAACATATTGACGCGATCACGGATGCCGCTCAGCCCCATGCCCAGCACGATCTTGTCCTGTTCGAAGCCCTTGCCGTCGTCGCTGATGATCAGGCTGATGACTTCGTGGCCGCCGATCGTTATGTCTATGGTTTCGGCTTCAGCGTACTTTGCCGCATTCGTCATTACTTCCTGGATGATGCGGTAAATATTGATCAACTGTTCTTCGCGCAGGTCATCGAAGTTGCCGTTCATGCGCAGGCGGCAGAAGGTATCTTCGTGGTGTCCGTTCCACTCGTCGACCATGTGCTGCACCGCGTGGGTCAGACCAAGTTCGTCGAGGATCGCCGGGCGCAGCCAGGACATCAGGTCGCGCACGCTGGAATAGGCGGAATCGGAAATCTTCTCGATCCTGTTGGCGCTCTCGGCGATCACGGGATCCATCTCACGCGCGCGCATCGCAATCGACACTGCCATCGCCTTGATCGCGCTAACCGCCTGGCCGAGGCTGTCGTGCAGTTCCTGCGCCAAATAGCGCCGCTCCTGTTCCTTTGCGGTCAGGGTCTGGTGCGCGAGGCGTTCGTTGTCTGACTTGCTCACGCCGAGCACGCCGACGAGATGGTTGACCTTGCGCGCGATCGCATCAAGTTCGGGCATCGTCAGATGCGGTACGCGGCGGTTGAAATCGCCTTTGACGATCTCTTCGAGCACGCCGACGATCTGTTCGGTGGTTCTGAGCCACATACCCATCAGTACGTGGCTGAGCAAATAGAAGAGCAACAGACCGATAATGCGGAGCAGCAACTCGTTGCGTGCTTCGAGCCACATGTCATTGATCTCGTCGCCCGGATCGACGCGCAGCGTTATCGTCTCGCCATTGAGCGCGAAGTTTTGCACGAGACTGTCTGCATCTATGTCCAGCACTGCCACGAACCAGTCCGGCGCGATCACGTCGACGCGCCGCTCAGCGGCAAACTCGGGGTACTGATTTGTCGGAGAACTGATGTCGATGTCGAAATTGAGCACGTTCTGCAATTGCAGCAGGTGCTCGGTTACATCGGGCGAGGCAAAGCTGAAGCCATCGCCCCCTTCGGCATGGGTATGCGCCAGCAGCACGATGATCTGGCTGAAGTACAGCTGGGAGGTGGCGATATCATTGCGGATTGCGCGCGTGGCTGTATCAATGGTTCGCCCCAGCACTGACAGCATCCCCAGAATGAACAACCCGAGGAACAGCAGGCTGAGGCGAAAGCGCAGGCTCACAAGCGAGCGCGCTCCACTATGCCCATGATCTTGTAGACCAGAAGCGCGGCGGCATTGTCGTACGAAGGCTGACTTGCGACCGGACTGAACTCGGTGAGGTCGAAGCCAATGATTTCACACTGCTGCGAGATCGACTCGATGATCGACAGGACCTGCACCCAACCGAGGCCACCGGGCACTGCGCCGGGCGAGGGAAACACGGAAGGATCGAACCCGTCGATGTCGATACTGAGGAAGACTTTTTCGGGGAACTCACTCGGCAGCTCAACCTTTGTGATGTTGCGCGAAACGAGGAAGTCGGCGTCATAGAATTTCACACCGTAGACCTTGCGCGCATCGGACTCTTCTTTCGACAGGTGACGCACACCAAGCTGGAACAGCGGTACGTCCTCGTCGACGATGCGCTTCATGACGCAGGCTTCGCTCCACTGCTCGCCGTTGTCCTTGTCTTTCAGGTCGGCTTGCGCGTCGATCTGGATAACCCCGAAATTCTCGACGCCGGCGTCGAGCAAGCCCTTCACCATGCCATACGTAACGAGACCGTCACCACCGAGGCCAACTGGAAACTTTTCCTGCTTGATGACGCCGCTGACCTGCGCTGCGATTTTCTCCATGACCTTTTCGCTCGGACCCTTGCAGTCGACGGCGCCGAGCGTATGGATGCCGTGACGCGCGGGAATGCTCCTGCCATCCCAGGGCTCGAGGTGTTGCGAAGCCGCAACTATCGCCGCGGGTGCGTTGGTCATCGTGCTGCTCTTGAAGCGATCGCCGACGAAGGGTGCGAGCAGCACATGGAACCACGCATCGGCCGGTTTGGATTGCTTGAAGGAAGCTCCTACGGGGGCGGCTGTTTCGGCGCTTTTGTCTGGGCTTTTGTCTGCGCTTTTTCCTGCGCTTTTTCCTGCGCTTTTATCGGCGCTTTTATCGGCGCTTTTATCGGCGCTTTTCAGTTTGGGGCTGGGCATTAATCTCGACACCTCTTTATAGCGGGCCTGCAGCCGGCTAACGAACTTACTATTACCGGCTTATGGCCGGCTCAGATTATTACCGGCTCGGGGCCAGCTCAAATTAGTACCAGCCTGGGGCGGGCCTGGATTACAAAAGGCTCACGAAAGCCGATTTCGAAAGTCTTGATACCCGAATTCACGCACGATACGCAAGTCATTCGTCGCCGAATTCCACAGGGCCAGCGCCGGCAGCTTAACGCCATTGAACGTAGTGGTTTTAACCATCGTGTAGTGGGCCATGTCGTCAAAGATCAGGCGCTGTCCGACCTGCAAAGGGCGGCCAAAACTATAATCGCCCATAACATCCCCCGCAAGGCAACTAAGCCCGCCGAGGCGATAGGTAAATGGCAGCTCGTCGGCGAGGCCCGATCCGAAGATATGAGCGCGATACGGCATTTCGAGCGTGTCGGGCATGTGGCATGTCGCTGACGTGTCCAGGATCGCGATGTCGGTCTCGTTGCGCATGACATCGAGCACTTCGCTGACGAGTACACCGGAGCGGATCGCTATGGCCTCGCCCGGCTCCAGGTATACCTGCACGCCATACTTCGCGCTGAACGCCTTTACGCGTTCGATCAGGGCGGCGACATCGTAGGACGGATGCGTAATATGGTGACCGCCACCGAAGTTGATCCACTTCATCTTGTGCAACAGCGCCGGAATCTGCGCCTCGATGGCATCGAGCGTGCGCGCCAGCGGCGCGAAGTTCTGTTCACACAAGGTGTGGAAGTGGAGACCGCTAATGCCGGACAGATCCTTGTCAAGCAGCTGGTCGATCGGCGTGCCGAGACGCGAACCGGGTGAACAGGGATCGTACATGCTGACCGCGCCTTCGGAATGGCGCGGATTGATGCGTAGACCGAAGTCGAGCTGCGGGCGCCGGGCTTTGGCGGCCTGGATCAGCGGCTGGAAACGTTGCCACTGTGTCCATGTATTGAACACGACATGATCGGCAATCTGGAGCACCTCGCGTAGATCTGCCTCGGCGTAGGCGGCCGAATAGACATGCACTTCCTTGCCATATTCCTCGCGCCCGAGGCGCGCTTCGAGCAATCCGCTCGCACAGGTACCGGAGAGGTAGCGCATGATCAGCGGCCCGAGGCTGAACATCGAGAAGGCCTTCAGGGCCAGCAGCACCTTTGCGCCCGACTCCTGCTGCACCCGTTGCAGCACGCGCAGGTTGCGCTCGACCGCGGCTTCGTCGACGACGAAACAGGGCGAAGGTACGCGCGCGGGATCGAAGGTGGCGAAGGTATCGGCCGCAATCTGCGGCGCGGAGGAACCAGGTGTTTGAGTCATATCTCGTTCAGTGCGACTTCAACGTTGATGTGATGTGGACGAAACATGACTCTTGCCGGCTTCCCTGTCGGAATCGAGGACTGACCGGGCTTCAGACCAGGTTGAAGTCCGGATCTTCGATGACCTTCCACGGCAGCCCGTGCTCGTTCATTGCCGCCATGAAGGGATCGGGGTCCATCTGCTCGATATTCCACACGCCAGCGCCGGTCCACTTGCCTTGCAGCATCATCTTCGCGCCGATCATCGCGGGCACGCCCGTGGTGTAGGAGATCGCCTGTGATAGCACTTCCTGGTAGCAGGCCTGGTGGTCACAGATGTTGTAGACCACGACCTTGCGCGGCTTGCCGTCCTTGATGCCGGTCACGTGAACGCCGATCCAGGTTTTGCCGACCGTGCGCGGGCCGAGCGACGCAGGATCAGGCAGCAAGGCGCGCAGGAACTGGATCGGCACGATCTGCTGGCCCTGGAATTCGACCGGATCGATGCGCGTCATGCCAACGTTGCCTAGCACTTCGAGATGCTTGAGGTAGCTGTCGCCGAAACTCATCCAGAACTGCGCGCGCTTCAGCGTCGGGAAGTTCTTCACGAGCGACTCGAGTTCTTCGTGATACATGCGGTAGATGTTGTAGGTACCGACGCCTTCGGTGGTCGTGAAGGACTGCTTCAGCGACATCGCCGGCGTCGTCACGAACTCGCCATTTTCCCAGTGACGGCACTCGGCGGTGACTTCGCGGATGTTGATCTCCGGGTTGAAGTTCGTCGCGAAGGGATAGCCGTGATTACCGCCGTTGACGTCGATGATGTCGAGCGTGTGGATCTCGTCGAAATAATGCTTCTTGATGTAGGCCGTGAACACGTTGGTTGCGCCGGGATCGAAACCGGAACCGAGCAAGGCCATGCGGCCCGCCTCCCTGAACCGGTCCTGGTAAGCCCACTGCCAGCTGTATTCGAACTTCGCGTTATCGAGTGGCTCGTAGTTCGCGGTATCGAGATAGTCGACGCCGGCTTCGAGGCAGGCGTCCATGATCGTCAGGTCCTGGTAGGGCAGCGCGACGTTGATGACGAGCTGCGGCTTCACCTTGTGAAGCAGTGCGACGAGCTCCGGCACATTGTCGGCATCGACCTGCGCGGTCTTGATGCTGCGACCCTGCTTTTCCTTGATCTGCTGCGCGATCTTGATGCACTTGGATTCGGTGCGGCTTGCCAGCGTGATGTCGCTGAATACGTCAGGCACCTGTGCGCATTTGTGCGCGACGACCTGCCCTACTCCGCCCGCGCCAATGATCAGAACTGTTGCCATTCCCGTCTCCTTATCTGTCTCGCTGGTATTGCCACGTATTGACGCGTACAGCCGCTTTTATTCGTCGCGTTCGTAGTAGGTGTAGCCGTTCATGCTCTCGTTGAAGAGGTTGATCAGCTGCTGGCGTTCGCGCGGCGTGATACGGCCCTCGCGCACTGCCTGCTCGGCGGTGTTGCGGTGCCGCAACTGCAGTTCCTTCGGATCGTATTCAACGTAGCTGAGCACGTCCGAGATCGCATCGCCGCGCATCTCCTTGACGAAGTGATAAGTGCCG
>JBEGWB010000041.1:0-7793 GCA_041178065.1 Pseudomonadota bacterium
GATCTTTCCGGTGCCGAAGGTGTCGACCAATACGCTGACCGGACGCGCGACGCCGATGGCGTAGGCAACCTGGATTTCGCACTTGGTGGCGAGGCCGGCGGCAACGATGTTCTTCGCGACATAACGCGCGGCGTAGGCGGCTGAACGGTCAACCTTCGACGGATCCTTGCCCGAAAACGCGCCACCACCGTGGCGCGAATAGCCGCCGTAGGTATCGACGATGATTTTGCGGCCGGTCAGGCCGGTGTCGCCCTGCGGGCCGCCAATGACGAAACGGCCGGTCGGGTTGATCAGGAACTTGGTGTCCTTGGTGACCATGTTTTTCGGCAGCACGGGCTTGACCACCTGTTCGATGATCGCTTCCGACAGTTCCTTGTGGCCGATGTCTTCGCGGTGCTGCGTCGAGATCACCACGGTGTCGATGTGGTGCGGCTTGCCGTCGACATAGCGCACCGAGACCTGCGATTTTGCATCGGGGCGCGCCCATGGCAGACGGCCGTCGCGGCGCAGCTCGGCGTGACGCTCCATCAGGCGGTGCGAGTAATAAATCGGCATCGGCATCAGTTGCGGGGTTTCATCACAGGCGAAGCCGAACATCAGGCCCTGGTCGCCGGCGCCCTGTTCCTTGTCCTTCGACGAGTCGACGCCCTGGCCGATGTCGCGGCTCTGTTCGCCGATGGCATTCAATACGGCGCAGGTGGCGCCATCGAAATACTTGCGGCTGTCGTCGTAGCCGATATCGATGACTACCTGGCGGATTATTTTTTCGTAGTTGATGTTAGCAGTCGTCGTCACTTCGCCGGCGACCACGACCATGCCGGTCTTGATCAGGGTTTCAACGGCAACGCGCGATTTCGGGTCCTGTGCAAGCAGTGCATCCAGGATAGCGTCCGAAATCTGGTCGCACATTTTGTCGGGGTGGCCCTCGGACACGGATTCGGACGTGAAAAGTACTGCTTCAGACATAGTGATACCCTTTTATTTTTAGTGATTTTGGAAGTGAAATAGCAAGAGCTTCGTCTTACAGGTCTGGTTTGATCTGGTATTGATCCAGTTTGAATTCGTCTACTTTTTGCCGGCTGTCTGCTTGTTGTTGTCAGGGCGGGGACATACGGTTTTTTGCAGGCGGTCGGACTCTATCATTGGCCCGCGCCGGAAGGCAAACACCAGCGCCGTGGTGTTGTTTCAGAAGGCGCGCGCACCTGCATTCTGGTGGCTTTATGAATGCCCCTGATGGACAATAGCGCCCCTCTTTTACTGGGCCCGCGGCGTCCTCCGCGGCCCTCGCAACTCCACCCCGATTTCAAGGAGCAAAGCATGCCGGAAGTTCGTCCCAGCCGTGCCGGTAGCCCGCGCCAGGCTTCACGTAAAGACTGCGCCAACGCGATCCGCGCGCTAAGCATGGATGCAGTGCAGAAGGCCAACTCCGGCCATCCCGGTGCTCCGATGGGCATGGCCGACATCGCCGAAGTGCTGTGGCACGACTACCTGCAGCACAACCCCTCGAACCCGAAGTGGATCAACCGCGATCGCTTTGTGCTGTCGAACGGCCACGGCTCGATGCTGATCTATTCGCTGCTGCACCTGACCGGCTATGACCTGTCGATCGAAGACCTGAAGAACTTCCGCCAGCTCCATTCGAAAACGCCGGGCCATCCCGAATACGGCTATACCCCCGGCGTGGAGACGACGACGGGCCCGCTGGGCCAGGGCCTCGCCAACGGCGTCGGCATGGCGCTCGCCGAACGCACGCTCGCGGCGCAGTTCAACCGGGACAAGTTCGACGTCATCGACCATTACACGTATGTATTCGCCGGTGACGGCTGCCTCATGGAAGGCATCTCCCACGAAGTGTGCTCGCTGGCCGGCTCGCTGAAACTCGGCAAACTGATCGTGTTCTACGACGACAACGGCATTTCGATCGACGGCGAATGCCATGAGTGGTTTGGCGACGACACCGCGAAGCGCTTCGACAGCTACGGCTGGCAGGTGCTGCACGCCGACGGCCACAACTCTGACGAAATCATCAAGGCCGTCGACGCCGCGCGCGCCAACACGACACAGCCGACGCTGATCATCTGCAAAACGATCATCGGTTACGGTGCGCCGAACAAGCAGGGCAAGGAAGCTTGCCATGGTGCACCGCTTGGCGCCGACGAGTGTCTCGCCACGCGCACCTCGCTGCTGTGGCATCACCTGCCCTTCGACGTGCCGAGTGAGGTCTACAAGACCTGGGACGCGCGCGAAACCGGCTTCCAGGCCGAGTCGCAATGGAAGGAGCGCTTCACGCACTACGAAGAAGAATTTCCCGAACTCGCAATGGAACTGATTCGCCGCATCAAGGGCGAAATGCACGATGACTTTGAAAAGAATGCCGATGCCTTCATTCGCCAGTGCCACGAAAAAGGCGAGACGATCGCTACGCGCAAGGCCTCGCAAAATGCCATCGGCGCCTTCGGCAAGCTGCTGCCTGAACTGATCGGCGGTTCCGCCGACCTCACAGGTTCGAACCTCACGAACTGGAGTGGCAGCGTGCCAGTGTCGCGCGACCCTGCCGGCAACTACATCTATTACGGCGTGCGCGAGTTCGGCATGGCCGCGCTCAACAACGGCATTGCGCTGCACGGCGGCTTCATTCCGTACTGCGGCACCTTCCTGATCTTCATGGAATATGCGCGTAATGCCGTGCGTATGTCCGCGCTGATGAAACAGCAGAGCATCTTCGTCTTCACGCACGACTCGATCGGCCAGGGGGAAGATGGTCCAACGCACCAGCCTGTGGAACAGATCGCCAACCTGCGCGGCACGCCGAACATGGCGCTGTGGCGTCCAGCTGATGCGGTCGAAACCGCTGTTGCCTGGAAGGCGGCCCTGGGCAGGCGCGATGGCCCGACGGCACTCGTGTTGTCGCGCCAGAACCTCCCGCATCTTGCACGCACTGACGCGCAGCTCGCCGATGTCGCGAAGGGCGGCTACGTGCTGCTCGATTGCAACGGCGCGCCGGAAGCCATCGTCATTGCAACCGGTTCCGAAGTGTCGATTGCCTTGCAGGCCGTAAAGGAGCTGCAGGCCAACGGCAAACGGGTGCGGCTCGTGTCGCTGCCATCGACGAGCGCCTTCGATGCGCAGCCCAGCGCGTACCGGGAGCAGGTGTTGCCATCGGCTGTGCGCAAGCGCGTTGCCATAGAAGCGGGTCATCCGGACAGCTGGTACAAGTACGTCGGCCTCGACGGCAAGGTCATCGGTATGACGAGCTTCGGTGAATCCGCGCCCGGTCCCGCGCTGCTGAAGCATTTCGGCTTCACGGCGGAAAATATCCGCGCGACTGTCGACAACCTGCTTTGATGACGAGATGAGCTACAGAATCGCCATCAACGGCCTCGGCCGCATCGGCCGCAGCGTGTTGCGGGCTTACTTCGAACGCGACGATCTCGACGGACTCGAGCTCGTCGCGCTGAATGAACTTGCCGACATCCAGACGCTCGCGCACCTGACGCGCTACGACAGCACGCACGGCAAGTTTGCCGGTTCCGTGGTCGTCGATGGAGCGCAACTCATCATCGACGGCGCACCGCTTGCGGTCTCGCACATCGCTGAGCTGGAGAAAGCGCCGTGGCAACAGCACCACATCGATCTCGTGCTCGAATGCACCGGCGCCTTTGCCGATCGTGCCCGTGCCCAGGTCCATCTGCAGCGCGGGGCAAAACGTGTACTGTTTTCGCAGCCTGCCGAGGCAGATGTGGACGCGACTATCGTCTATGGCGTCAACCATTCGACGCTGAAGCCCGAGCACACCATCGTGTCGAGTGCGTCGTGCACGACCAACTGCATCGTGCCGGTGATCCAGTGCCTGCATCAGGCGCTTGGCATCGATAGTGGTGTCATCACGACGATCCACTCGGCGATGAATGATCAGCCGGTGCTCGATGCCTATCATCACACCGATCTGCGGAAGACGCGCAGCGCCTTCCAGTCGATCATCCCGGTCGAGACCGGTCTCGCGCGCGGCATCGATCGCATACTGCCGCAACTCGCGGGACGCTTCGAAGCGCAGGCGATGCGCGTGCCAGTGATGAACGTCTCGGCCATCGACCTGTCGATCGTCGTGCAGAAAGACACAAGCCGCGATGCGATCAACGCAATAATTCGTGAAGCGAGTGCAGCTTCATTGCCGAACGTACTCTCCTTCACCGACGAACCGCTGGCCTCCTGCGACTTCAATCATGATCCACGCTCGGCGATCGTTGACCTGAGCCAGACGCGCGTCAGCGGCAAGCGCCTCGTCAAGGTGCTGACCTGGTTCGACAACGAGTGGGGCTATGCCAATCGCATGCTGGACGTAGCGCGGCTGTTGAGCAGGCTGTGAAATTCAATGGGCTCAGAATTAAATGGGGTCAGAGCCCATTTAATCGGGCGCTGCGCCTCCGCATTAATTAAATGGGCTCTGACCCCATTTAATTCCTCCGCACTAGTTAAATGGGCTCTGACCCCATTTAATTTTCGCCTGTCTTCGCAGCCGCCAGGAGCTTTGGGACCAGCGGGGTCGGATGCAAGTCGGCTCAGGGTTTTTCCACGACAAGCTGTCTGCCTTTTCGGTATCATTTACGCCCGTTCCGAATGAATGAAAACAAGGTGTTTCGTATGACTGTACTGGCGATGGCCGACCTCGATCTGAAGGGCAAGCGCGTATTGATCCGGGAAGACCTCAACGTGCCGGTCAAGGATGGCAGGATCGTCAACGATGCGCGCATTCGCGCCGCCTTGCCCTCGCTCGAGCTCGCGCTGCAGAAGGGAGCATGCGTCATGGTCATGTCGCATCTTGGACGTCCGAAAGAAGGCGTGCCGATGGATCATCAGCTGGATTCGGCGCTGGCGCCGGTGGCCGCGCATCTCGGCAAGCTGCTGGGCCACGCTGTCGAGGTCATGTCGCAGTCCTTTTCCGCCGACGATTCACGCAAGCTAGCGGCTGGCAAGTGCGTGCTGCTCGAGAACGTGCGCTGCAACGTTGGCGAAAATGCCAACACTGATGCGCTGTCTCAGTATTACGCGTCTCTGTGCGATGTATTCGTCATGGACGCGTTCGGCACCGCGCATCGCGCGCAGGCCAGCACGCATGGCGTGGCGAAGTTCGCGCCGATCGCCTGCGCGGGGCCCTTGCTGGTTGCCGAACTCGATGCGCTCGACAAGGCGCTGAGCAATCCGGTTCGTCCCCTGATCGCGCTTGTCGGCGGCGCAAAGGTGTCCAGCAAATTGCAGGTGCTCGAAGCACTCGCGAAGAAAGTGGACGCGCTCGTCGTCGGCGGCGGCATCGCCAATACCTTCCTCGCCGCGGCGGGCAAGCCGGTCGGCAAATCGCTGTACGAGGTCGCCATGCTCGAGCAGGCGAAGAAGATCATGGCGCAGACGCATATTCCGCTGCCGATCGATGTTGTCGTCGCGCCGGAATTCGCCGAGTCGGCGCCGGCCACGGTGAAGAACGTGGCCGATGTTGGCCCCAATGACATGATCCTGGACATCGGTCCGAAGTCGGCGGCTGCGCTCGTGGAAGCGCTGGGCAAGGCGCGGACCATTCTGTGGAACGGTCCGGTTGGCGTGTTCGAATTCCCGAACTTCGCGAAAGGGACTGAAATCGTGGCGAAAGCGATTGCCGCGAACGAGGGCTTCTCGATTGCCGGCGGCGGCGAAACGATCACGGCGATCGAGAAGTACGGCATCGAGAAAGATATCTCGTATATTTCCACCGGCGGCGGCGCCTTCCTCGAGTTCGTGCAGGGCGAAGTCTTGCCCGCCGTGGCGATTCTTCAGGAACGCGCGCGAAAGATGTAGGGCTCTGACACCTGTTCCTGAATAATCGCGGGATCCAAATGGGGTCAGAGCCCAATTTGTCCGGCCAGCTTTTGTTTAAACGCTAACGAACAGGGGCTCTGACCCCAACTACAGGACTTTCCACAGGACACTTCTATGGCCCTCATCAGTCTTCGTCAATTGCTCGACCACGCCGCGGAACATTCCTACGGCGTGCCCGCGTTCAACGTCAACAACCTCGAGCAGGTGCGCGCAATCATGCTGAGCGCCGACGAGGTCAACAGTCCGGTGATCCTGCAGGCTTCGGCCGGTGCGCGTAAATACGCCGGGTCCAACTTCCTGAAGCACCTGATCGAGGCGGCGATTGAAGAGTTTCCGCACATCCCGATCGTCATGCACCAGGACCACGGCGTATCGCCGGCGATATGCCAACGGTCGATCCAGCTCGGCTTTTCGTCGGTCATGATGGATGGTTCGCTGGGTGAAGACGGCAAGACGCCGACGGAATACGACTACAACGTGCGCGTGACGAAGCTGACGGTCGACATGGCGCATGCCTGTGGCGTGTCCGTTGAAGGCGAGATCGGTTGCCTCGGTTCGCTTGAAACCGGCATGGCCGGCGAAGAAGACGGCATCGGCGCCGAAGGCAAGCTCGATCACAGCCAGTTGCTGACGGATGTCGATGAGGCCGCGCGTTTCGTTGCCGATACCGGCGTCGACGCCCTTGCGATCGCGGTCGGCACGAGTCATGGCGCCTACAAGTTCACGCGGCCACCGACTGGCGACATCCTGGCAATCGGTCGTATCGCCGAAATCCACAAGCGTCTGCCCAATACCCATCTCGTCATGCACGGTTCATCGTCAGTGCCGCAGGAGTGGCTGAAGGTGATTGATCAGTTTGGCGGTGAGCTGGGCGAAACCTATGGCGTGCCGGTGGAACAGATCCAGGAAGGCATCAAGCACGGTGTGCGCAAGGTCAATATCGACACTGACCTGCGCCTTGCGTCGACCGGCGCTGTGCGCAAGTTCCTCGCGGAAAACCCGAAGGAATTCGATCCACGCAAATGGCTGATCCCGACGATGAATGCGATGCGGGGTATCGTCAAGGATCGCCTGACGCAGTTCGGCACGGCGGGCAATGCCTCGAAGATCGGCAAGATTTATTCACTGGAAGAGATGCAGGCGCGTTACAGCAAGGGCGTCTACCAGCCCAAAGTTGCCTAGGCAGCCAGATGCTGGTGCAATAAAAAGCCGGGCAATGCCCGGCTTTTTATTGTGCGTCCTGAATGTCGCCAGCGCGATTTCGGCGTTGGGTAAAACTCGCTAGTGCCATCGGACCTTTTATGGCTGCGCGTACAGGCCCGGTTTTCTGCTACTTCGCTTTCAGCGTCTTCACGCCCTGGGCTGTCGCGAGCAGCAGCAGGTTCGCCGGGCGCAGCGCAAACAGGCCGTTCGTCACGACGCCCGTGATCTGGTTCAACTCCGCCTCGAGTGCGCGCGGATCTACGATGCTCATGTTGTGCACGTCGAGGATGATATTGCCATTATCCGTCACGACGTTCTGGCGCCACACCGGATCGCCGCCGAGTTTGACGATTTGCCGCGCGACATGGCTGCGCGCCATCGGAATCACTTCCACTGGCAAGGGAAACTTGCCGAGCACCGGTACCAGCTTGCTCTCGTCGGCGATGCAGACGAATTCCTTCGCGACTGCAGCAACAATCTTTTCGCGCGTCAGTGCGGCGCCGCCGCCCTTGATCAATTGCAGGTATTCATTGCACTCGTCGGCGCCGTCGACGTAGACATCTATCTGGGCGACCGAGTTGAGGTCGACCACCTGGATGCCGTGTGCTTTCAGCCTGCGTGCGCTCTCTTCCGAGCTGGCGACCGTTGCGCAGATGTCGTTTTTCAAGGCGGCGAGTTCATCGATGAAAAAGTTGGCGGTCGAGCCGGTGCCAACGCCGACGACGCTGTCACTGCGTAACCGG
>JBEGWB010000042.1:0-11183 GCA_041178065.1 Pseudomonadota bacterium
CAAGCTGCTGCTCAATTCGGGCGAGCTCGAAGATTATTCCGTATCGCTCGACACCTTCGAACGCACCTGGGCGCGCGCTGACCACTGGGCGCTCGTCGTGGTGGAACCGGGCCAACTGCCCGCAACGGCGGAAGCGCTGTCGTATTTCAGCGCCGTGGTCGCGCTCGAACTCTCCGGTCACGCCAACGCGGCGCGCCTCGGTTACGCGCGCGGCCTTCAGGAATGGCCACAGGATCGCAACCTGCTGATGGGCTATGGCAACCTGTTGTACGGCAACCAGGAACTGCAGGCAGCCGCCGACATGTTCCGCGCGGCGACCAGGCACCACCCTGGCTACGCCGCGGCACACAACAATCTCGCGCAATTACTGTTCGAACTCGGCAACCAGGAAGAAGCACTCGCCGCGGCTACCCGGGCTGTCACGCTTGGCGGCGCTTACAGCGCCGCGTATCAGGACACGCTACAAATGATCCGCGCGGAGAACTAGGCGCGAGCATCCTGCGTGGTGCGTTGTGGAAGGGAAGTCAGGCGGCTGGAAAAGCGCAAATCGGCAACCATATTCTTTGGCGAGGAGGAGCGGCGGGGGGATTGCCACCTGGTCCTGCGCCCCCATTCAGATTTAAATATCCTGATTAATCCATTATTTAGCTTGCATAGCTAAAATCTAAATGATTAGAATCCCGGCCCCGCGATTGCGGTTGCGCAGGCAGAGACACAGGCCGCCGCCGCAATGCCGGGCTCAGCAAAATGTTAAAGGCAACGCTCCAAACCTTTGAAATAAAAGAAGAATAATACGCTCAAGCGAGGGAAACAGCTCATGGCCGTTTACAGTTACGCCCGCACTTCTGAAATCGAGGAAGTTGAAACCCGAGCCCAGCTCGACGAAGTCCTGGAGAAGGAAAGCCTGCGTTTGCATACCTATGCCTTGCGCGTCGGCATGCGTGTCAATGAAAGCGTCAATGATCAGAACCTGCTGTGGTCCGTTGACCTCGCGCAGCGTCCCGGCTGGCAGCGCCTCGTCAACAAGCTGGAAGCAGGGGACATCGTCGTCACCTGCACGCTGGAGCGGATGTTCAGCTCCTGCGAGGACATGCAGTCGGTCGTCAAGCAACTGCGCAAGCGCAAGATCCGCCTCTATGTGGTCGACCTCGAAGGCGACCTGACGAATCCCCAGTTCTGCCCCCCATTCGAAAAGATGCTGCGCGTATTCCACGGCATCGAGAAGCGCCGCTCCACCGAAAGGATCAAGACCGTCAAGCAGCGCCAGCGCAGCATCGGTCGCTTCCTTGGTGGTAGCCGTCCCTTTGGTTACCTGATCCATTCCAACGGCCGTTTGATCGAAAACCCGATGGAGCAGAAGGTGCTGAAGCAGATCATCCGCATGAACCAGCAGGGCAAGTCGCTACGTGCGATCTCGGCCGAAGTCTCGACGCCGGTCATGCCAATCAGCTTCAAGACGGTACAGCGCCTGCTGAAGCGTCATCAACACCAGGCGGCGCAACTGCTGAACGAGCATCAGCCGGCGGGGGCTCAGGGGGCAGAGCTTCAGCTCTGATCCGGTTGCTCTCATTCAGCGTTTAACCGGACCATTCCCCGGGGCTAATTGGGGTCAGAGCCCTATTTCCTTACCCAACATCGCCGGCGGAATATTCAGCGAGGAAATAGGGCTCTGACCCCAATTAACCCATGACTCGTTCACGCACTCCCGCCTTCTTTATCGGCCTACGCTACATCCTTGCCCGCAAGGACAACCGCTTCATCTCCTTCACCTCGTTGATCTCGATGGCAGGCCTGACGCTCGGCGTACTCGCGCTGATCATCGTACTGTCGATCTTCAACGGGCTGCAGGGCATGCAGCGCGATCGGACGCTGATCACCGTGCCGCATGGCGACATTAACGCGAGTCCCGGCTTTACCGATGTCGACGCCGCGATACAGGCGCTGTCGGCAATGGACAGCGTCGTCGCCGTGGCGCCGTACACGCTAACCGAAGCCATGCTCAGCCAGCGTGGTTACCACCAGGTCACGCAGGTTCGCGGCATTGATCCGGAACTGGAAGGGCAGGTATCGCCGCTCGCCGCCAACATGCTCGCCGGTAGCCTCAGTGATCTCGTGCCGGGCGCGCAGAAAGTCATCATCGGTCGCGCGCTGGCCGGCAACCTGCGGCTCGACATCGGCGACTCGGTCAACATCATCGTGCCGCGCAGCAACGCGAAAGGCACCGATGTCGATCCCGTGATGCATCGCTTCGTCGTGGCCGGCATCTTCGACGTGCGCTTCACGATCGGCTCCGACCTCGCGCTGGTGCACATCGACGACAGCCTGCCGCTGCTCGGCCTGGCTGACCCTGGCGAACGGCTGCACCTGCGCCTGAAATTTGCAGACATCGATCTCGCGGGGGAGGAAGTGGCCGCAGGTGTGGACCTGCTGAACGCGCAAGTGCCGGGCCCCGAATATCACGGCGAAGACTGGAGCATCTCCGAAGCCGCGCTGTTCAACGCGCTTAAGCTCGAAAAGATCATGACCTGGTTCATGCTGATGATGATCGTCGCGATCGGCGCCTTCAACATCGTGTCGACGCTGGTCATGGTCGTCGCCGAAAAACAGGCCGACATCGCGATCCTGCGCACGATGGGTGCCAGCCAGCGTACCGTCATGGGCATCTTCCTCGTGCAGGGCAGCATGGTCGGCGTCATGGGTATCTTGCTCGGCGCCGTCACGGGTATCCTGATCGCGTTGAATTTCGAAACGATCTCGGGCTCCATCGAAGACCTGTTGAGCCCGCAGGGCGTCTATATGATCAGCTCCTTGCCCTCGCAACTTGAGTGGCGCGACGTCGGCATTACCTGCGGCGCCGCGCTCGTCATCAGTTTCCTCGCCACGCTGTATCCCGCCTGGCGCGCCTCCCACATCATGCCTGCCCAGGTGTTGCGCTATGAATGACGTCGTACTGTCCTGCCGGCAGCTCAGCAAATCCTTCACGACCGGCGGTGGCCACGTGCTGACAGTACTCAGCGGCGTCGACCTCGAAGTGCGCGCCGGCGAAAAGCTCGCGATCATCGGCGTGTCGGGGTCCGGCAAGACCACGCTGCTGAACCTGCTCGGCAGCATCGATACGCCGACGAGCGGCAAGGTAGTCATCAAGGGCCACGACATCTCGAAACTGTCGGGGCGTGAACAGGATCGAATCCGCAACCAGAGTCTGGGCTTCGTCTACCAGTTTCATCATTTGCTCGGCGAGTTTACGGCACAGGAAAACGTGGCGATGCCCTTGATCATCGCCGGTCTCCCTTACGACGAATGCCTTGCGCGCGCAGCGGCACTGCTTGGCCGTGTTGGCCTCGCGGAGCGTTTGACGCATCGTCCCGCGCAGTTATCAGGCGGCGAGCGCCAGCGTGTCGCGATTGCGCGCGCGCTGGTCAACAACCCGGCCTGCGTGCTGATGGATGAACCGACCGGCAACCTGGACCGTGCAACGGCGCACACGATCCAGGATCTGATCCGCCAGCTCAATGAACAACTGCGGACCAGCTTCGTGCTAGTGACGCACGACACCGCGCTTGCCGCGCAGATGGACCGCACGCTGGTGCTGCGCGACGGCAAGCTGGTGCCACAGCAGGCGGAGCGCTGATGTCCAGGAATGTCGCGCTCTTCATCGGCCGTCGCTACGCCTCGCTGCAATCGCGCACGCTGCTGGTCGGCTTCATCTCGCTGTTGTCGGTGCTCGGCCTTGCGCTGGGCGTGGCAGTGCTGATTACCGTGCTGTCGGTGATGAACGGCTTCGACCGCGAACTGCAGCAGCGCATCCTCGCCCTTGTTCCGCACATCACCGTGACCAGTGCCCGCAACCAGTATCTGTTCAGCGAAGACGAATGGGCGCCAAACCTCGACATCATCCGCAACGCTGAAGGCGTAACCGCGGTCGCACCGTGGATGCAACTGCAGGGCATGCTACTCGCGAATGGCAACACCAAAGGAATCCTGCTGAACGGCGTGGATCCGGCGCAGGAAGAAGAAGTGTCGATCATCAGCAATTTCATGCGCGGCGGTAGTCTCGATGCCCTGAAGCCCGGCGAATTCGGCATCATCATCGGCACCGGCCTCGCGGAATTGCTGGATGTCGATCTCGGCGATCGCGTGACGCTCGTGTCGACCGTCGTGCCGATCACGCCGCTCGGCGAGTTCAGTCGGAAGCGTGCCTTTGTCGTGCAGGGAATCTTCGACGTCGGGTCACAACTCGATAGCAGTCTGGCGCTGGTTCATCTTGCCGACGCGCAGCGCCTGTACCGCCAGGATGGCCGCATCCATGGATACCGCATCCAGACTGATGATTTGTTCGAGACGCAGACGATTACCGAAAACCTGCGCATGAACCTGTCGGAAGGTTTCAGCTTCACAGACTGGACCTACAACTACGGCAACATCTACGAAAACATCCGCATGTCCAAGACGCTGGTGGGCCTGCTGCTGACCCTGCTGGTCGGCGTTGCGGCATTCAACGTCGTCGTCAGCCTGATCATGGTCGTACGGGACAAGCAGGGCGATATCGCAATACTGCGGACGATGGGAACTACGCTGGGGACGATACGGCAGATCTTTCTTGTGCAGGGATTCATCATCGGCATGATCGGTACTCTGCTTGGGGTCTTGCTGGGTATCGGATTCGCGTTGATTGCCGGGGATCTTGTTGCAGGCCTCGAGACGGTGCTCGGAACTGAATTCCTCAGCTCAGATATTTATCCGGTCAATTACCTGCCGACTGAAATTCGCGCCATTGATGTAACCTTAGTCGCTGCTATGGCGCTACTATTGAGCGTGCTGGCCACCCTGTATCCGGCAGCGCGTGCGGCCGGTGTCAGACCGGCAGAAATACTCCGATATGAATAAGTCGTGTTACTGCATGAAAGCATCAGGCTTTCGAAATATGCAGATGACAGGCCAGCCTCCCTCTGCCTGCCGGACTTTTCTGGCGCTATAAGCGATCTGTACTAGACTTCGTGATTTCTCGGCAGCGAAGTTCTCATGCGCGCATGGACGCTCGCATTTTCCCTGGGTCTTATCGTCTGCGGTTTCGTGCCGTGGATTCCGTCGCTCGCCATCCTCTTTGCGCTGCTGGCGCTTGCGTTGGTCTGTCATCGACTCCACAAGCTGCGCCTTGCTGGCGCCTTCCTGCTTGGCTGTAGCTGGCTGCTGTTCTACGCGCATGACAGCCTGCAGGCGCTGTGGCCCAGCGAACTCGAAGGAGTCGACGTCTGGACGCAGGGTGTCGTGTGGAACTTGCCGCAGCAAACCGAACGCTCACTGCGCTTCGAATTCCATATCGACAAACTCTGCCTGGAGCCAGCGCTGGCTGCCTGCGATTTTGCAGCCCTTCCGTCGCTGGATAACAAGGTGCTGGTCAACCTGTACCAGCCCCTGACGCTCGAGCCCGGCCAGCGCTGGCAATTACAGCTACGCCTGCAGCGCCCGCATGGCTTCGCAAATCCCGGTGGCTTCGATTACGAAGCCTGGCTGATGCAGAACCGGATCCGCGCAACGGGATACGTGCGCGAGAACCGCGGCAATGTCCTGTTGCGGCACACCAGCGAGCGCCGCTTCACGCAGCTCCGTCACGCGCTGGTGCTGAAACTGGCAACAGTCGAAGGACTGCACTACCCGCAGCTAATTCGCGCGCTGACGCTCGGCGATCACTACGGCATCTCGGAAGCGGAATGGAAGCTGTTCAGCCAGACCGGTACGAACCACCTGATCGTCATCTCAGGCATGCATGTCGCGCTGATCGCCACGGTCCTGTACAGGCTGGGCTGGTGGCTGGCGACCCGCTGGACGCCGGTGCTGCTGCGCTGGCCGGCGCCGCAGATCGCGGCCGCCTTTGCCTTGCTTGGAGCCTGGGCTTATTCGGGCATGGCGGGGCTGTCGCTGCCGGTACAGCGCGCCTTTGTCATGGCGGCGGTGCTGTTCGCGGGCAGGCTGCTGCGCCGGCAGACATCGTCCCTCGATGCGCTGTGCCTCGCGCTTGCGCTGATCCTGGCGCTCGATCCACTCGCGCCGCAGAACGCCGGGTTCTGGTTATCGTATTGCGCGGTGGCGGTGTTGCTGCTGACGCTGCGGCCCGCGGCGGGCGATGTGCAGCTGCAGACTGAAAGTGATGGCGCCGTGCGCGGTAAAGCAAGTGAGATCTGGCGCAACCTAGCGCTCGAGTGGCGCACGCAGTGGCTGGTATTTGTTGGCCTTGTGCCGGTATTGATGCTGTTCTTCCAGCAGATCAGTCCGCTGTCGCCCCTGATCAACATGCCAGCGATCCCCTATGTAGGCCTGTTGATCGTACCGCTCGCACTGCTTGCGGTGCTGCTGCTTGGTGTCTGGCCATTAGCGGCGGAGCTGCTGTTGCGGCTCACCGACGCGTTCCTGCACTGGTATATGCGAACACTGGAGTGGTACGTATCGGTCACGCCATTCGACATCGTCACGCTGCCGGCCTTGCCGATGCCGGCGACCGTGCTGTTATGCCTGTTGATCCTTGGCGCACTCTTCATGACGCGGTTGACGCTGCGTATCGCCGCACTGGTGTTGATTCCTGGCGTCTTCCTTCTGTGGCCGCGGGAGCGTATTGCTACCGGGACGATACGCGTCGCGGTGCTCGACGTGGGGCAGGGGCTCGCCGTAGTCGTGAGCACGCGCGAGCATCATCTGCTATACGACACCGGCCCGTATTTCAGCGCGCGTTTCGATGCGGGCAGCGATGTGGTCGTGCCCTACCTGCGTCAGCGCAACATCCGCAAGCTGGACATGGTGATGGTCAGCCACGCCGACAGCGACCACGCCGGCGGCTTGCCCGGAATCGCTGAGAGCTTTCCCGACGCGCACTACCTTGGTTCCGCGCCCGACAGCTTTCCGGACACGATCGATGGCGCGGCATGTGCCGCAGGCCAGCGCTGGCGCTGGGACGGCGTCGACTTCGAAGTGCTGCATCCGGACCGCGCCGGCTATTCGAGCAACGATGGGTCCTGCGTGCTGCTGGTCAGCGCCGGCGACCATGCCTTGTTGCTGCCGGGCGATATCGAGCAAAGCGCCGAGCGCCGCCTGTACAACCACAGCGCATTGAAGCGCACGACGGTCCTGCTGGCGCCGCATCACGGCAGCCGTTCGTCGTCATCGGCTGCCTTCGTCGCTTCGACAAGGCCGCAGCTCGTCGTCTACTCCAGCGGCTACCGCAACCGCTTCGGGCACCCGCATCCGCAGGTCCGGGCGCGCTATCAGGCGGCTGGAACCGCGGAGTACCTGAGCTCCGTCAGCGGCGCGATTGAATTCGAGCTTTCCAGGCAGAGCTTTGGCGCGGTGCGCGAACGGCGCCGCGACAGGCTCCGATTCTGGTCCTTTCCGCCCTGATTCTGCCGTAAAAACAAGGTGATCCGAAGCGACCGGCCGCGTCGGAATGTAAGGTTGGTTGTGGTAAAGTGCAGCATCCTGCAGCGGAGGTTTCCAGAGGTGTTTGAAATAGTCCGTTCGGGCGGTGTCATGATGCTGCCCATCATCCTGTGCTCCATCGTCGCCATCGCGATTGTCATCGAAAGATTCTGGACTCTCAGCCCCGCACGCATCGTCCCACGCAACGCACTTGCCGACGTCTGGGCCAAGATCAAGCACAACCAGCTCGACGCCGCGCAGCTGCGCGAACTGCGCATGTCGTCGCCGCTCGGGCAGATTCTGGCGGCCGGCCTCGTCAACGCGAGGGCGGGCAGGGCGGTGATGATCGAAAGCATCGAGCTTGCCGCATCGCACGTCGTGCACGACATGGAGCGTTATCTCAGTACGCTGGGGACCATTGCCGCGATCGCGCCCTTGCTTGGCCTGCTCGGCACGGTGTTCGGCATGATCGAGGTGTTCAGCGAGACGGTGAACTTAGGCAACGGCGACATCAGCGTGCTGGCCGGCGGTATTGCCGTGGCGCTAATCACGACCGCCGCCGGGCTCGTCGTCGCGATTCCCTCGCTGTTCTTCCACCGCATGTTCGTGCGCAAGGTCGAGGCCCTGGTCGTGGAGCTCGAACGCGAATCGATCAAGCTCGTGGACGCGCTGCACAGCAGCCGCACCGTCGAAGTCCGCGCTGTGTCAGGAGCCTTCAGCCGATGAAAAGCAACGCATGAAATTCAAACGCAGCGTCAAGGCCGAAGTGAATATCGACCTCACGTCGCTGATCGACGTCGTGTTCATCCTCCTGCTGTTCTTCATGCTGACGACTTCCTTCAGCCGCAGCAGCAGCCTGATCATCAACTTGCCGGAAGCCAGCGGCGAAGCGGTGACGCAAGGTCCGCTGCGCATCGACATCGTCGTCGACAGCGTCGGCGCCTATGCTGTCAACGGCCAGCGCCTGACAAACAACAGCGCAGCCACGCTGATGGAGGCTGTCAGCGTGCTTGCCGAAGGCGATACCAGCTTGCCGATCTCAATTACGGCCGACGCGGCGACAACACATCAGTCGGTCGTCACTGCGCTCGACGTTGTCGCGCGCCTGGGCTTTACGCAGCTGAACATTGCGACCCGTGAGCCAGGGAGCGACGAATAAGCATGCCCACGCGACCCAACACGCTGTCCGGACTAGCGCTGTACGGCAGGCTACTCGGCTACATGAAGCCGCTATGGTGGGCCTTCCTGCTCAGCGTACTTGGCTACCTGCTCTATGGAATGGCGACGGCCTCGTTCGGACTGCTGCTCGAGATCGTGTTCGAAAGCATGAATGGCAGCGCGGCCGCTGCCGGGCAACAAGCACCCGAAGTGCTGGACGGCACCTACGACCGGATCGCTGCACCGCTGAAGCAAGTCGTTGCCAGCGGCGACGCGCGCACGCTGATTCCCCTGCTGCTGATGCTGCTCGTGTTGTTGCGCACGACGGGCGGTTTCCTCGGCGTCTACTTCATGAGTCTCGTTGCCTGGCGCGTGGTGCACAAACTGCGTTGCGAGATCGTCGATGCTTTCCTGCGGCTGCCGCTTGGCTTCCACGACCGGCAGACCTCCGGGCACCTGTTGTCGACCGTGACCTTCAATGTCACGCAGATCACCGGCGCGATCAGCGATTCACTGACCGTGATGTTGCGCGAAGGCGCAACCGTGATGGCGATCGTCGTGTTATTGCTGCTGATGAACTGGAAGCTGACGCTGATCTTCATCGCGGTCACGCCGCTGATCAGCGGTGTGGTCGTGCTGGCCTCGCGCTATTTCCGCCGCTACAGCAAGCGCATCCAGGCCTCGATGGGCGACGTGACGCAGATCCTCGCCGAAGCGCTTAAGGGTTTGAAAGTCATTCGCAGCTTCGGTGCGCGCGAGCAGATCAGTATGAGGTTCAGCGCCGCCAGCCAGCGCAATACCGGCCAGAACCTTAAGCTCGCGCTGACGGCCGCGATCAGCGCGCCGATAGTCCACATGCTGGTGTCCGCGGCGATCGCCTTCCTAATCTGGCTTGCCATGGACCCCGTTGCGCTGGCCAGCATCACCGCCGAGCGCTTCGTTGCCTTCATTGCCACCGCTGGCATGCTGATGAAGCCCGTACGACAAACCTCGAAGGTCAACGCCGACATCCAGAAAGGCCTTGCCGCCGCTGCGAGTCTGTTCGAAATCCTCGATCTGCCAGCCGAGCAGGACACGGGCACTTACGTGTGCGATCGCGTCGACGGAAAAGTGGAGTTCCGCCATGTGAGCTTCGCGTATGACGGCGCTGAACCCGTGCTCGACAAGCTTGATCTAGCCTGCGCACCCGGCACGACAGTCGCGATCGTCGGCAAGTCCGGCAGTGGCAAGACCACGCTGGTGAACCTCATCCCGCGCTTCTACGAATTGCGCGGCGGTCAAATCCTCATCGACGACGTGCCGCACAGCGACTACCGGCTTGACAACCTGCGCCAGCAGATCGCGCTCGTCAGCCAGCAGGTGGTGCTGTTCAACGGCAGCATCCGCGACAACATTGCGTACGGTGAGCTCGCCGGCGCCAGCGAAGAGGCCATCGAACAGGCATTGCAGCGTGCGCACGCGCTCGAGTTCATCCGCCAACTGCCGAACGGGCTCGATACGCTCGTCGGCGACGACGGCCTGCTGCTGTCCGGCGGGCAACGCCAGCGCCTCGCGATCGCGCGCGCGCTGCTGAAGGACGCTCCGATCCTGATTCTCGACGAAGCGACCTCGGCGCTCGACACGGCGTCCGAGCGTCATATCCAGGACGCGCTTGACACGCTGATGCTGGGCCGCACTACCTTTGTCATTGCGCATCGCCTGTCGACGATCGAAAAAGCGGACCTGATCGTTGTCATGGACAAGGGCCGCATCGCGGAATCCGGAACGCACCAGGCGCTGCTCGCGCAAGGTGGCATGTACGCTGCACTGCACAGCATGCAGTTCGTCGACGTCAGCGAAGAGGCGGATACGTGAAAACAAGAATCGAAACCATGCTGCCGCAGGCCTGGTACCGCGACGCGGCGTGGCTGCGCTGGTTGCATCCGTTGAGCCTCGTCTACCGCGCCATTGCGCAGGCGCGACGCAAGGCCTACCAGAGCGGCAAGAAGCCGGTAACCCGCGCATCGGTACCGGTCATCGTCATCGGCAACCTGACCGCGGGCGGCACCGGCAAGACGCCGTTGACGCTCGTTTTGTGCCAGTACCTGCAGGAGCAGGGCTGGAAGCCCGCCGTAGTCACACGCGGCTACGAAGGCAAGAGCGATACCTATCCGCTGCAGGTCACAGTCGATACGCCGGTGGAAGCCTGCGGCGACGAAGCCTTGCTGCTCGCGCTCAACACGGAAGCCGTGATCGTCGTCGATCCGGATCGCGGCCGTGGTGTGCGCTTCCTTGAAGAACATCATCGGCCCGGCGTCATTCTCTGCGACGACGGGTTGCAGCATTATGCGCTCGCGCGCGACATCGAGATCGCCGTCATCGACGGCACGCGCGGTTTCGGCAATGGCTGTTTTGTGCCCGAAGGTCCGCTGCGCGAGGGTCCGGAGCGATTGCTGGAAGTCGACTACGTGGTCGTCAACGCGGATGAGGGTTTTCCCTTGCCGGAGGGCGTCAAGGCGCGCGCCGGCATGCATCTCGAGCCGGACATGCTGGTCAACATCCGCAGCGGCGAATCGCTGAACTGCGCGCAATGGCTCGCGCGTTATGGGCATCTGCAGGATCGCGTGCACGCAGTCGCC
>JBEGWB010000043.1:0-3040 GCA_041178065.1 Pseudomonadota bacterium
GACACTGCCGTGTTGAACGCGGTCTGCGAGGCAATCCAGTTGTCATCGATGTCACGTCCTTCCACCCAGGTGATGTTGTTCCTCACGCTGTCGTAGTACGTGGACTGCAGCATGAGGCCCCACGGACCGAGGTCGTAGCTAACGGTGGCAGTAGCTGAATACTCCGGACGCGTCTGGCTTGCGGCCAGGTCCTGCGTAAGGCCGGCGGCGGTGGTGGTGGAGTTCTCCCCGAGATACCCCACCAGCGCGCGCACCGAGAGCGACTCTTCCTGACTGTCGAAGAAGTTGGGTTCGATGCGGTAGCTCGCCTCGAAGTCCACGCCCCGCGTCTGCGCCATGTCGGCGTTGATGTACAGGTTCAGGATGCGCGTGATGGGACCCAGCGCAAAGTTGTTGTTTGGCGCGCCGCGTACGATCAGGTTACAGGCGCTGGCAAGGCGGGCGGAGCAATCGTCCACGATGCGCTGCGCGCCGTAGGTCGTGATCGCGCCTGCGAGGTTGATCTCGTACCAGTCGAGCGACATCGAGAAGCCGTCGATCCAGTCAGCGAAGGTGGGCTGCCACACGAAGCCTGTGGTGATGGTGTCGCCGATCTCGGCTTGCAGAGCGGGGTTGGCATTCGCCAGAACGGTTAGCGAGTTGTTGGCTTCGCCAGCACGGAAGGGGTCGTTGACCAAGCCGCCACCGGTGCCGCTCAAGTAGATTTCGGCGAAGTTCGGTTCACGGATGTCGCTGGACTTCGTGGCGCGCCAACGCAGAGACGGCAACAGCTGGGCATCGAGGCCGACCTTCCAGCTTTCCTGGCGTCCCGACAAGGAGTAGTCGGAACTGCGGAAAGCGAACGATGAGCCGAGGCTCTGCCCGGAATCCCCTTGCCAGATAGGCACGTTGATTTCACTGAACCACTCCCACACGTCCTTGCTGCCGCCGCCGGAGCCGATCCCGGAGAAGGGATGCAGTTCGCGGTTGCCGTCGCCGGCGAAGCCGTCGGGAATCGAGCGGATACCGAGCGCGGGTGCGTTCAACAGGCTGCGCTCTCCCCACACGGGATAGTTGACCTGATCGAAGACTTCGTCGCGCCAGGTAAGACCGGCCGCCAGCGAGATCGGGCCTGCGCCCCAGCCCTCGTACAGCTCCCCGGTGAGCAGGAGTTCGGCGAAATCCTGATCGAGCGTGCGCACCTGCTTCTTGCCTTCATCGAGGATCCAGTCCTTGGCAGCCTGGTTGGCGTTGCCAAGACCGAAGGGATTGAAGGGCACGCACTCTTTCGGGTCCATTGGACCGATCGGGGAATCGGCGGTAACCCCGTTGACGTTGCTCGGGCTCGCCAGCAATTTGCCCTGCATGAACTGCTTGAGTTCGGCCGGGCTTGGATTGCGCAGCGCGATGTTACAAACGATCTTGCCGGTGGCCGGATCGCGCACGGCATCCATCGCCAGGAAGAGTTTGTCAGTACGCGGAATGTTGCGCACGCCGCTGTCGATCTTGGTTTTGCCTACCTGATAGGCACCGGTCAGGTTCCAGTTGTCATTAACGGCGAAATCGAAGCCCAGCGTGTACATCTGCTGCGCCTGGATACTGATGTCGATGCGGTTGTCGTAGATGTTTACCAGACCGGGGCCGTCGACCATGCTGATGGTGGAGAACTTGATCATGTCGAGGCCGGCGGCATCCATTCCAGCGGCCAGCTGCGCGGGCAGGTAGGCGTTGTTGCGAAACGCTTTCCAGGCATAGACGGGACCCGCGATGGAGGCATTGGCATGCTGGCCAAAGCGACTGGATTCGCTGCGGCCGGCGGCGACTTGCGCGGTAAGCGACAGGCGATCGTTCACGTCGAATTTGAGAGCGCTAAAGCCCGAGCGCTGCTTCACTTCGTTGCCGCCGGGGCCGCGGAAAACGCCGGCGTCGAAATACTTGTATTCCTGCCCGCCGCTCTGGTTGTTCAAGTTGCCGCCACCACTGCTGGAGGAGTAAGGGCCGAAAGCATAGGGGCGAATGCCGGTGGCGTCGTCGGAGAAGGTATAGTTGGTGTAAGGGAAGTTGGGCGCTGCGGTGATGATCTTGCCTTGCGGCGCAGACTGGTTACTGAACACGTAGGGCATGGTGATGCGCGCCGGTACCCCCGGTGTTGCGGTGGCGGATACCCATTTCGGGTTGCGCACGAGACCCCAATCCTTCCAGTTGTCGGTCCGGTCCTTGTTCTGCATACCGATCTGGTCGATCTGGCGCGCTTCGATCGAGCCGATATAGTGCAGCCGATCGTCCATAAACGCTTTGCCGCCGGCCACGTTGAAGCTGTAGTTCTCGCCGTTCCCCTGCTCAGTGATACCAGTCGACACGTTGGTGCGTAGTCCTTCAAACTCCCGGTCGAGAACAAAGTTGACTACACCAGCCACGGCATCGGCACCATAGGCTGCAGAAGCACCGCCCGTCACTACGTCGATGCGTTGCACCAGTGCGCTCGGGAACAGATCCACGTTGACGCTGCCCTGTGCGTCGGCCGGCGCAACGCGGGTGCCGTCGAGCACCACCAGGGTGCGGTTCTGGCCCATGCCGCGCAGGTTGAGATAGGAACCGCCGGCGTTGCTGCTTACGGCGTTACCGCCGCGCTGTGCGTTGTTGGTGTCGAAGAATTGCGGCAGGTCGTCGAGCTGAGCCGCCACGGTGGCGCCGGGATCGAAGTTTCGCAGTTCATCGGTGGTGAGCGTGGTGACCGGGGTCGGCGCACTCATGCCATCGGCGAGGCGAACCCTGGTACCAGTAACCTGGATTTCTTCCAAGGCACTGGCGGTGGTTTGTTGCGCTGTTGCAAGGGCAGGGCCGAGCGTAGCGAGAGTGGAAACGATTGCGAGGCAGAGCTTGGTTCTGGAGCGGTTAAAAGTAGTCACTGTCATTTAGTTCCCCTTCCCGGAATCCGGGATTAATGTATTTTTTTTAGAACACGACGCACTGGGCCTGCGGGGCTAATGGCGCGCCATTGATGCACGGAATTGAGCTTCCGAAATCCGAAGTAACCCCCGCTATTCGAATAAGCAGATAT
>JBEGWB010000044.1:0-37269 GCA_041178065.1 Pseudomonadota bacterium
ACTGATCTTCGGGCGCCTCGGCGATCTCGTCGGCCGGAAGCACACCTTCCTCATCACCATCGTCATCATGGGGCTGTCGACGGCGATCGTCGGCATGTTGCCGACCTATGCATCGATCGGCATTGCCGCACCGATCATCCTCGTCGTGCTGCGCCTGCTGCAAGGCCTCGCGCTCGGCGGTGAATACGGCGGCGCGGCGACTTATGTTGCCGAACATGCGCCGCGCGACAAGCGCGGCCTGTATACGAGCTGGATCCAGACGACAGCAACGCTCGGCCTCTTCCTGTCGCTGCTCGTCATCCTCGTGTGCCGCAGCGTGCTCGGCGCCGAGTTCGACGTGTGGGGATGGCGCATTCCCTTCCTGATCTCGCTGCTGCTGCTCGGCGTATCGGTGTACATCCGCCTGCAGCTGAACGAGTCGCCGGTGTTCGTCGAGATGAAGGCCGAAGGCAAAACCTCGAAGTCGCCGCTGACCGAATCGTTCGCGCGCTGGCCGAACCTGAAGATCGTGATCCTGGCGCTGTTCGGGGGCACGGCCGGCCAGGCCGTTGTGTGGTACTGCGGCCAGTTCTACGCACTGTTTTTCCTGACACAGATGCTGAAGGTCGAGGCCTTCACGGCGAATCTGCTGATCGCCGGCGCGCTGATCCTCGGCACGCCTTTCTTCATCGTATTCGGATCGCTGTCGGACCGGGTTGGGCGCAAGAAGGTGGTACTCGCCGGCTGCCTGATCGCGGCGCTGACTTACTTCCCCCTGTTCAAGGCGTTGACCTTCTACGCGAACCCGGCAATCGAAGCGGCGCAGCAGGCGTATCCCGTTGTCGTCGTCGCCGATGCGCAGGCCTGCAAGTTCCAGTTCGATCCGATCGGCCGCGCAGTGTTCACGGCCTCATGCGATATCGCCAAAGGCCATCTCGCCCGCAGCGGCATCCCCTATTCGAATGAAGATGCGCCCGGCGCGGTTGCCGCGGTGCGTGTCGGCACGCAGGTACTGCCGGCCTTCGAGGGCGAAGGCCTGCCGCCGGCTGAATTCGCCGAGAGCAGCGCGGCTTTCGGTCAGCAACTGAATGCCGCATTGAGTGCCGCTGGTTATCCCAGCGCGGCGGATCCGGAGCAAATCAACCACGGCATGGTGCTCGCGATCCTGACGCTGCTCGTCATTTACGTGACGATGGTCTATGGCCCGATCGCGGCCTGGCTCGTGGAACTGTTCCCGCCGCGTATCCGCTACACCTCGATGTCACTGCCCTACCACATCGGCAACGGCTGGTTTGGAGGCTTTTTGCCGACGGTGTCCTTTGCACTCGTCGCGTACACCGGCGATATCTATTACGGGCTGTGGTATCCGATTATTGTTGCCCTGATGACGGTCGTGATCGGGGCCTTTTTCCTGCGCGAGACGGCGGGAGACGCAGACCTCGTGTGAGCAGGCCGGGCTCTGCAGCGCGAGGTCAAAAAAGTCGGCCTCCCGATAAAGCGGCTCTGCACCCGGATCAAGACCGATTAATGCAGCGGGGCCGGCTGCCTGGCCGGCGCCGTTTTACTTGGCAAATGCCGGGAAAATATGGGAGATTGGCCCTCCATTCCTTATAGCGAGGACGCTCCGATGGCGAAGGTTCTGGTTGTTTACTACAGCATGTACGGACACATCGAAACGATGGCGAATGCCATTGCGGAAGGCGCGCGCGGCGCCGGCGCGACGGTGGACGTGCGCCGCGTTCCGGACCTCGTGCCCGAAGAAGTCGCGCGCAAGGCTGGCGCGAAGCTCGACCAGGTTGCGCCCCTCGCCAAGATCGACGAGCTCGCCAACTACGATGCGATCATCTTTGGCACACCGACGCGCTTCGGCAACATGTGCGCGCAGATGCGCAACTTCCTCGACCAGACCGGCGGCCTCTGGTTCCACGGCAAGCTCGTCGGCAAGGTCGGTAGCGTGTTCACGTCGACAGCCTCGCAGCACGGTGGCCAGGAAACCACGATCACCTCCTTCCATACTACGCTGCTGCATCACGGCATGGTCATCGTCGGCACGCCCTACGTCATTCCCGAATTGCAGGAGATGAATGAAGTGATTGGCGGCAGCCCCTACGGTGCCGGCACGCTGTCAGGCGGTGATGGTTCGCGGCAGCCCTCGGCCAAAGAACTGAACATCGCGCGGTTCCAGGGCAAGCATGTCGCGCAGATTGCGGCAAAACTCGCCGGATAAATTCGCTCGCATCAGAAACTGGTCGCACACAAGGCCAGGCGGGCAGTACGCAGGTCTCGATCTCGACAGAAAATGTAGTCCAACGTTCCACACTCAAATACAGGGAGCAGACATGTTTCACAGAAGACAACTGATCACCGCTCTATCCACGCTGGTCTTGCTCGCCGGCTGTTCCGGCGATGCCGAGCAGCCCGCCGCCACTGCTGCAGCACCCGCGCCGGAGCCGGTCGCCGCCGATCCGGTATTGCCGGACGCCGTCGTTGCGCATGGCATGGCCGGCATGAACAGCATCACGTTCAGCGGCACTGCATGGCGCGTTCGTAACAGCTTCCGCCAGACACGCACCGCAAGCCCGCCGTGGCCAGAACGCGACGAGATCACCAACTACGTGCGTACGCTCGACCTCGGCTCGGTCGCATCGCGCGCAACCGGCGACACCTTCGCCTCCGACCTGTTCCTCAACCCGCCGGTTGCCGGCGTGTACCAGCAGAACGTCACGCCGGAAACCGCCGCGTGGGGCCAGCAACTCGAATACTGGCTGACGCCATGGGGCTTCCTCAAAGGTGCACAGGCGAATAATGCAACCGAAACCAGCGCGACCGTCGATGGCCAGCAGCTCACCGCGATCTCGTGGCAGCCGCCAGCGCCGGTGTCGCCCGGTGGCATCCAGTACACGGTCACGGGTTATGTCGGCGCCGACAATCTTGTGCAGCGCGTCGAAACCCGTGTCGAAGATTCATTCATGGGCGACATGCTCGTGACGAACGTTTACAGCGGCTATGCCGACATGGGCGGCGTGCAGGTGCCGGCCACGATCGAACAGCAGCGCGGCGGTGGCGGCATCTTCGGCGTCAGCGTGACGGCGGCGAGTTTAAACCCCGGCAATGCCACAGAGTTGCTGACGGTGCCCCCACCGGCGGCACCGCCAGGCCCACCTCCGGGTGGCGCGCCAGGCGCTGCTCCGGCGGAACTGTCGCAGGAACTCGCGCCTGGCATCTACCTGATCACCGGTGGCTACCAGGCCCTGGCGATGGACTTCAACGAGTTCGTTGCCGTGTTCGAGGCGGGCCAGCCGGAAGCGCGCGGCGAAGCGATCCTCGCAGAAACCAAACGCCTGTTCCCGGACAAGGAAATCCGCTACCTCATCAACTCGCATCCGCATGCCGACCACACGGGCGGCCTGCCACCCTTCGTGCGCGAAGGCGCCACGATCATCACGCACGGCAACAACGTCGAGTTCATGAACATGGCGCTATCGACGCCGCGCACCCTGCTTGGTGAACCGACACTGGCGCCGAAGTTCGAGAACATCACGACCTGGCCGCATGTGATCGAGAACGGCGATCGCAGGCTGGAACTGCACTACGTGCCAAACCTGCACACCGACGGCATGCTCGTCGCCGTTGTGCCGGGCCTGCTGATGTTCGAAGCCGACTTCACCTTGCCGGTGGGCGGCGCGATGGCGAATCCCTTCGTTATCGACCTCGCCAACTATGTCGATCAGAACAACATCGACTTCGAGCAGTACATCGCCGTGCACGCCTCGCCGACTCCACAGACGAAAGCGGACCTGATGGCAACGATCGGCAAGTAACGCAGCATCCCTCGCGTCAAATCAGCGTCCCTGCCTCCAGGCGGGGACGCTGCCTTTCAAAGAAGTCATCCTACAGCCTGGTAAATGGGGTCAGAGCCCTATTTCGACTACTTGCTCAGGCTTAAATGGGGTCAGAGCCCTATTTCCTTCTACTCTGTAGCATGGCAACAGGCAGTGAGGGAAATAGGGCTCTGACCCCATTTAAGGCCCCACCACCTCAGTGCATCAGCGCGTATTGCACGAGATAAGCCCCCGCCCCCGCGAAATAGCCCAGCAAGGCCAGGGCGCTGATCCTTTTGACATACCAGAAGAAATGAATCCGCTCGAGCCCCATCGCGGCAACGCCGGCCGCTGAACCAATGATCAGGATGGAACCGCCAGTGCCCGCCGCGTAGGCCATGAACTCCCACAGAAAACTGTCCGGCGGATATTGCTCGAGGCTGTACATACCCATCGCCGCGGCAACGATCGGTACGTTGTCGACTACCGCGCTGACGAGCCCGATCAGCACGACGATGACATCGAGCCGCCCGACTGTCGCGTCAAGCCACTGGGCCAGGGATGCAAGCAAGCCCGTATGTTGCAGCGTCGCCACGGACAGCAGGATGCCGATAAAGAACACCAGCGACCCCAGATCGATGCGGCTCAGCGCATGCACGAGGCTCAAGGGTTTGCGCGTATCTTCATCCTTGTCGCGATGCACGAGGTCGCCGACGAGCCACAGCAGGCCCAGTCCAAACAGGATACCGACGTATGGCGGCAGGTGCGTCACCGTCTTGAATACCGGCACGGCAACGAGAATGCCGAGACCCGTCCAGAACATCAGGTTGCGCTCAAATTCCGTGGTATAGCGATCGGTCCCAGCATTCACCGCAGGCGGCGCAATTACCGGTCTTCCCCGAATCATCCATGAGACGACCAGCAAGGGCACCAGCATATTGACGATAGATGCCAGGAACACACCCTCGATGATCGCCAGCGTCGTGATCTGCCCGCCGATCCACAGCATAGTCGTTGTGACGTCGCCGATTGGTGACCAGGCGCCGCCGGCATTTGCGGCAATGACGACGATGCAGGCGAAAAACAGACGATCATCATGCCGATCGAGCAGTTTCTGCACCAGCGAAATCATGACGATGGTCGTCGTCAGGTTGTCGAGAATGGCGCTAAGGAAGAAGGTGACAGCGCCAATCAACCACATCAACGACACAAGCTGCGTCGTACGGATACGCGATGTGATGACCTCGAAGCCATTGTGCGCATCGATGACTTCAACGATGGTCATCGCGCCCATCAGGAAGAATACGATCTGCGCGGTTTCAATCAGCGAGTGGCCGAGCTGCTCCTCGACGAGCGCGGTGTCGCCGATGGCCAGCGCATAGACCGTCCATAGAAGACCCGCACCGATCAGCGCCGAAGCCGACTTGTTTATGCGGATCGGATGCTCCAGCGCGATGGCCGCGTAAGCGAGGATGAAGATGATGACAATCGCAATTAACATTGAGTGCTCCTTTTATTTTTTATTGCTGCTCATTGCGCCCGGGGGGCGTCGTTCTTGACTAACTCAATCCAGCGCGCCACGCGTGCCTCAAGCACCGGCAAGGGCAAGCTACCGCCGCCCAGCACCGTATCGTGGAAACCACGCATGTCGAAGCGCTCGCCGAGCTGCGCCTGCGCTTCAGCGCGCAACTGCTGGAACTTCAGCATGCCGATCTTGTAGGCCGTGGCCTGGCCTGGGTTGATGATGTAGCGCTCGATCTCGGAGCGTACTGTCGCTTCCGGATGCGGCGAGTTATCGAGGAAGTACTGCACGGCCTGCTCCTGTGTCCATTGCTTCGCGTGCATGCCGGTATCCACGACAAGGCGGATTGCGCGCCAGATTTCCGCGGAAAGGCGTCCGAAGTCGGAATACGGATCGGAGTAAAAGCCCATGTCCTTGCCGAGGCTTTCGGCGTACAGGCCCCAGCCTTCGACGTAAGCGGTGTGCGAATACTGGGTCCGGAAACGCGGCAGGCCGCTCAGTTCCTGCGCGATCGAGATCTGCATGTGATGGCCCGGGTTGCCTTCGTGATACGCAATCGCCTCGAGCGTGTAGCGCGGCATCGCACGCATGTCGGACAGGTGCGCGTAGAAAATACCGTTGCGCGAACCATCGGGCGTGCCGGCGAAATAGTGCTGCGCGCCACCGGGCTGTTCGCGGAAGGCCTCGACACGGCGCACGTCGAGTCCTGCCTTTGGCAGCAGGCCAAAATACTCTGGCAGTTTCGCCGCGACGCCGTCGAGATACGTGCGCGCGAGCGCAAGGTAAGCCTCGCGGCCGGCCTCATCATTGTCAAAGTAGAACTGGTCATCCTCGCGCATGAACACGAAGAATTCCTGCAGCGTACCGTTGAAGCCAACCCGCTCCTTCAGCGCTTCCATGTCGGCGCGCAGCCGTGCGACTTCGTCGAGCCCGATCTGGTGCACCTCGTCGGCGCTCATGTCCTGCGTGGTATTGATATACAGGCGACTGGCGTAATACGCATCACCGTTCGGCAGCGTCCACGCGCCCAGCTGGTCGACCGGCGCATTGATGCGATCCTCGACGAGCCAGGCGCGCACGGCGTCATACGAAGGCTTGACGGCATCGACCAGTGCGCTGCGCGCGGCCGCGCCGAGCGTCGCCGCTTCATCGGCCCCGAGCGTGCCGGCATTTTGCAGCGCCGCAATCTTGGTTTGCACATCGTTCCACAACGGCGAGGTCCCCTGCTCGGAAAAGGGCTCGCCGGCCAGCACGCGATCGATCTCGCCAATCGCAAAATCGTAGTTCCACTGCGGCCCGCGGATGCCATCTTCGACTGCGCGCCGCGCGCGGTCGAGATACTGCGCCATGACCTCATCGATGGCGTTCAGGCGCGCAACGTAAGCCTGCATATCGGCAGCATTGTCGACACGATGAAAGTTGATGAGGAAGTTCGGCAGGCTGGCATGCGGGCCACCGCGACCCAGGATGAAGGCGTGGCGGCGAAATGGCGCGGCTGTTTCCGCCTGATCCTGTGCATAGGCCCACAGGTCGTATGAGGTCTTCGCTTCGTTATCCAGCCGCTCGTAATCGAACTGCGCGCGCATCGCAGCGACGCTGTCGCGGCGCCACTGTAGCTGCTGGTCCTGTGCGGCTTCGGAGGCGTCGTCGAGCTTGTCGTAGTCACTCTTGTCACCGAGCGAGGTCTTCCATTCGGGACTGAAGTCGAGCTCCTGCTGGAACTGTGCGTCGAGCCAGGCGTTAAGTCGCGCGCTTTCCGCAGCGACTTCCGCCACGGAATCGGGAGCAGATGCAGGTGTGACCGGCTCCTGCTCGGAGCAGCCGCACATTACGGCAAACAATGCGGCGAGCAAAAGGTGACGCATGCTGGAATCCTTGTGGGTTATGAACGAGGCATCGTGCCGGAATGACCCCCGTTTGGTGCCGCGTAACTACACAATATTCGGCGCCAGCTTGTTGTGATGCGCCCACAGGCCCTTGTGCGCGTCATACAGGAACTTGTAGGGATCCGCGAATGTACGCGCCAGGCCATTCATGAGGCCTGATTCCAGCGAGTCCTGCGCATCGAAGCCCAGTCGAATCTGGTCGACGAGCTTGTCGTAAAGCAACTGCATCAGCTCGCGTTCGGCCCGCACATCGGCTTTGGTCACGACCGGCCCGAAGGCCGGCACGATCTTCGTCATGTCGTCGGCGAGCGACAGTATCCGATCCAGCGCGTCGACATGCGCGCCAATCCAAGCACTACAATACCAGTCGTGTTCTGGGTCGCGCAAGGGTGAGACCACGTCGCCGACGGCCAGCACATTGGCATTGCGGAAGAACACGTAGATGTCGCCATCGGTGTGCGCCTGTTGCAGGTAACCGTAGTCGATGGTTTCGTCATCGATGCGCAGACTGTCCTGCGTGTAGATAGTCTTCGCTGGATGCGCGGCAGCCGGCAGCGCGCGTTTGTAGCGCTCTTCCTTCGGCATGTAGACGTCGGTCGACAGGCGCAGCCTGGTCTTCTCGTGCGCGATGATCGTGGCGCCGGCCTTGCCGAGGGCTTCGTTGCCGCGAGTTTGCTCGTCGTGCCAGTGCGTATTGAACAGCGTGTAGTTGCTACCGAGGGCCTGCGCCTGTTGCAGCACCGAGGCGCCGCCCGCTTCGGCGCCGCTGTCGACGAGCACGACGCCGGACGCAGTCTTCATCAGCAACACGTTCGGACCGGTGTCGGCGAAGAGGCTGACTGTGCCAGCGACCGGAACGAGACCGGCGCTTGCGGCGCGGATAAAGGGCGCGAGGCCGAGCATGGCACCCGTGGCGAGCGCGCCCTTCAACAGGGTACGGCGGTGAAAGTGTTTCATGCGTTACTGCTTCCTGAAAACGAGCCTCGCTATCTGCCCCCGCCGCAGCTACGGCGCGACAAGCCGCGGCACTGATGAAATCTACACCTCGGCAATGACACCGGTGCTGTTGGCCCAGCTATCCACTTCAATGCCGGCTTTTTGCAGCACGGTCAGGTGCAGGTTCGCGAGCGGCGTTTTCTCGGGCAGCGTCACATGCTGGCCGCCGAGTTTCATCGTGCCGTTGCCGCCGCCGACGAGCATGTTCGGCACGGGGTAATTGTTGTGCATGTCGCTGTTGCTCATGTTCGAGCCGTACATGAACAGTGAGTGGTCGAGCAGCGAGCCATCGCCGTCAGGCGTGTTCGCCAGCTTGTCGATGAAGGCCGCGAAGCGCTCGACGTGATAGCTCTGGATCAGCACGAGCTTGCGCAGGCGCTCAAGGTCGTTTGCATGATGCGACAGCGGATGGAAGGCATCCGGCACGCCGATATGGTTGTAGGTGCGGTTCGTGCCTTCGGACACCATGATGTAGGACGCGACGCGCGTCAGGTCGGCCTGATAGGCAAGCGCGAGCAGGTCGAACAGCAACTTGACCTGCTCATCGAAGTTATCGAGTTCACCGACCGGGGCGGTCGGCACGTCGAGATTGCTCAAATCCTGCGAGGCCGCAAGTTCGACACGGCGTTCGATTTCGCGCACGTTGTCGAGATAGCCTTCGAGCAGCTGCCTGTCGGAGCTGCCGAGCGCGCCCTGCAGCGCGCGTGTACGTTCGGCGATAAGGTCGAGGATGCTGGCCTTCTGCTGGATGATCGCGTCGCGTTCGGACGAGGTGTCGCCTTCGCCAAACAGCTGCAGGAAGACCTTGCGCGGGTTGAACTCCATCGGCAGTGGCGAGTTCGCATTGCGGAACGACAAGGTGCTGCTGTAGTAGCAACCACCCGCGCCACCGCCGCAGGCCGCCACCTGCACCGTAGTTTCGGACGCCAGTTCGAGCGATGGCAGCGCGGTGTCCTGCCCGATGTGCTTCGCTATTTCCTGGTCGAGGGTCGTCGACATGCTGGCGCCGGCGGCACCGCTGTCGGGACGCACGCCGCTCAGCCAGGTGGCCGGATTGATCGAATGCACGGAACCGGCGCTGGCAGCATTTTCAAGATTGCCGAAGGAGTTGACGTATTTTCGGTAAAGCTCGAGCGACTTCAGGATCGGGCTTAGCCTGAATGAAGCGCCGCTGCCGCTCGGCGTCCAGCTGTCCAGCGCGGCGCCGTGGGCTGTGTTGTGCATGATTGCGCCGTGCGGAATATAGAAGAAGCCAGTGCGCAGTTTCGGCGCGGCGGGCGTTTGCGCCAGCGCGGTCATTGCCGGGACCATCGCGTCAAGCAGTGGCAGCGCGAGCGCGACACCGGCACCGCGCACGAGGGCCCGGCGGGAAAGGTGCTTCTTCGTGATGAACATTGGCGGCCCCCTGACATGCTTGCTGTGCGCCCAAGGATACGGGCCGCCCTGAGCTTAGTCCAGCCAGCCCGTGCAGGCTAGAATGCGCAAAAACCAAGCGAGTAAGCGCGATGCTGGACTGGAACGAATACCTGCGGATGTTTACCGGCCTGTTCGCCGTCGTCGGCCCGGTCAGCACCGTGCCGCTGTTCCTCAACTTTACCGAGAACGTGCAAGCGCAGCGCAAACGCATCGCGCGCACTGCCGCTTTCGCCGTGGCCTGCATACTGACGGTGACCGTTCTCGGCGGCGCGCACATCCTCGAAATGTTCAGCATCAGTATCGACGGCTTTCGCGTTGCCGGAGGCTTGCTGCTGCTGACGATCGCCTTCCAGATGCTCGAAGCAAGAATTTCGCGCGTAAAGAACACGCCCGAGGAAACCGAAGAGGCGCTCGACTCGTCGCATGTCGGCGTCGTGCCATTGGCCTTGCCGCTACTGGCCGGGCCCGGCGCGATCAGCACTGTGATCCTGTTCGTGCAACAGAACCCCACCTACATACACAAGCTGATGCTGGTCGGCATCTGCTGGATCATCGCGCTGATCATCTGGATCAGCTTCCGCCTCGCCCCGCAGATCGCACGCCACCTGAGCCAGACCTCGATGAACATCACGGCGCGCGTCATGGGCCTGATCCTCGCGGCGATGGCGGTGGAATTCATCGTCGGCGGTTTGCGCAACCTCCTGCCCGGCCTTGCTGGATCCTGATGCCGCATGGATAACCTGACGCACACCCTGCTCGGCGCCGTCGCCGGCGAGACTATCGCGCGCTTCGCTCCTGCGGCGAAATCGCTGTTGCCGGAAACCACGCGCCGCGGACTCTATCTGTCGCTGATGGTCATTGGCGGCAACCTGCCCGACCTCGACTCGCTGTACACCGGCATCACCGGCGGCAATCTCGGTTACCTGCTGCATCATCGCGGGCATACGCACACGGTTATCGGCGCTATCGGCATTGCGCTGTTGCTGTACAGCCTGTGCCTGATGTGGCTGCGCTGGGGACGCGTGCCGCTGTCGGCACTGGATCGTGGCTGGCTTGCTTCTATCGCGCTGCTCGCGCCGCTGTTGCACATCGCCATGGATGCGATGAACGAATACGGCGTGCATCCGTTCTGGCCCTTCAACAACGCGTGGATGTACGGCGACTCGATCTTCATCGTCGAGCCGCTGTTCTGGGCCTGTGCCGCGCCGCTGGCATTCCTGTTGCAGCGCCGCGTGGCGCGCGCGGGCCTTGCGCTTGTCCTTGTCACCGGGATCGTGTTGAGTTTCGCCACGGGGCTCGTGCCGCGCGCACTGGCGCTGGGGCTGACGCTGCTGACGGCAAGCCTCTTGCTGATTGCATGGCGCGCCAGCCCGCGCAGCGCGGCGCTCAGCGCCGTTGTCGCCAGCTGTGCTGTCATCGCGACTTTCGTCAGTTCCGGCAATGTCGCGCGACACAAAGTCGAGAGTTTTGCCGCAGCGCAGTATCCGCACGTCGTGCTGCTCGACAGCGTACTCGCGCCGCTACCAGTAAACCCGCTGTGCTGGGAAGTAATCCTGATGCAGCTCGATGGCGATGACTACACCTTGCGCCAGGCAATGTTGTCGCTCGCGCCGGAGTGGATGCCGGCCGAGGCCTGTCCCTCGATGAACGCGGTAACGACCATTGGCATGACGCAAACCGATGCGCCGGACAGTGCTGAGCTGCACTGGCTCGATGAAGTCACGCTGTCGCGCGCGGTACTGGGCGAACTGATGCGCGCCAACTGCGAAGCAGCGGCATTCAGCCGCTTCGCGCGCGCACTGTGGTACCGGCGCAGCGATGCTGGCTGGCTGGTGGGCGACCTGCGTTACGACCGCGAGCCGGGCCTCGGGTTCGCGGAGATGGAATTGGCTGAAGCTCCGGTGGCATGTCCGCGCTTTATTCCGCCGTGGACACCGCCGCGCAATGAGCTGTGGGGCGAGCTGTAGCTAGGGCTGCGGCGAGTCGACTTCGAGCAGCCTTTCGTAGCGCTGGTCGGTCAGCATGCGCAGGAAAGCGACGAGCGCATCGATGCGCTTGTCGTCGAGTGCGTCGCCGGATTCGAGCTCCGCGAGCGCAAGGTTGTCGGCAACTTCCGGCGCGCCCCAGTTTTCGCCCGTCTCCGGATTGATCTGCGCCTTGCTGCTGCGCGCGTTGTACTTGTTGTAGAACTTCACGACCGTACGCAGGTCCTGGAACACCCCGTTGTGCATGTAGGGTCCGGTCAGCGCAACGTTGCGCAAGGTCGGTACCCGGAAGCGGCCCGCCTGCGCGTCGTCGGTGATAGCCGGATTATCGCGCAGGCCGCGATCGACGTGGTCAGGGCCAAGACCGTTCGCGGCGCGCAATGCCGTATTCACCGGCACGCCGACGTTGCGGTACTTGTAGTTCGTGAAGGTCTCGAACTCCAGCTCGGGACGCGGTTGCAACTGGTGGCACTGGTTGCAGTTGGCGAACTGGTTGGAGAAGAACAGGGTCATGCCGAGCAACTCCTGTTCCGTAGGCGTGTACTCGTCCTTGAGATAGCGGTCGTACTTCGAATCGAAGGGGGAGAACAATTCGGTGCGCTCGAATGCGGCGATCGCCTTTGTCAGCGCTGCGTAGGCCTTGTCGGCATCGTCGAACACGTCGTCGCCGAAGATGCCCTTGAAGGCGTAGGCGTAGTTCGCGTTTTCAGTCAGGCGCTCGAGCACGAGACTCTTGTCGGGCATTGCCATCTCGATGCTGTCCAACACCGGGCCAGCGGCCTGGTCTTCCAGCGTGTTCGCCCTACCGTCCCAGAACAAGCCACCGACGTAGTCGTTCTGCGCGTCGAGCGTCAGCGGTGGAATGTAAGCGGCATATGACGCGGTCGGCGCATTGCGATCGCCAAGCGAATGCATGTCGCCACCCATCGATGCCGCGCCGGGAAAATGTTTCGCAGGGCTGCCGTCTGCGGGAGTGGGCGCGCCAGCGACGCCGACGAAGGCGCGCCAGTCAACAAAGGCCAGCGCGGGATCATGGCAGGTTGCGCAGCTTTGGGTGCGCTGCTGCGAGAGATTGACGTCGAAGAACAGCGCGCGGCCGAGGTCTTCGAGCCTGGTCTGTTGCGCGGCCTCGTCATCGGCGCCGAATGCGCTGAGCGCCACTACCGTGCCGAGGACGGCAAGTCCCCACAGCCGCTGCTTCATGACAGCACACTCATGTGGTTGTCCCAGAACAGCTGCGCCTCGGCGCCAACATCGAGGTCGGCAAGGGTAGCGGTCGCCAGATCGAAATGCGCGACACGACCCGTGCCCGTGCTGAACAGGAAGCCCGTTTCCGTGGCGCACACACCGCAGCCATCGCGCGCGCGGGCCGTCTGCATAACCGTGCCCGCCTCGGCATCCCAGAATGAGATCAGGTTGCCCTTCGGACACGATGCAGCGAAATAGCGGCCGCTGGCGTCGAAGCGCATCGAGCCGACGTATTGCTTCATTTGCGGCTGCAATTCCGGCGTTGCGCGCAACAAACGCAGCTCCTCACCACGACGATGCGTTGCGACCAGCGGTACATCGAGGAAGGGTTCGCCTTCGAACTGCATGCCGAGCGCGACAAGGCCGGCGGCGTTGACGTCGATATGACGAATACCGCTCTGGTGATACTCGGCGGGCATGCGATGCTGTTCGAGCAATTTGCCACTGTGGCGATCGAGGTATACGAGCGAAGGCTGCATCGTATCGATGTTGAGGTTGTCCCGATCGTGGGCCGGATGCGTTCTGATGCCGCCGTTGGCGACGATCAGCGTGTCGCTATCGGGATGCAGCAACAATTCATGCGGGCCGATACCGGCCGTGGGGAATTCGCGCAGGCGTTCCAGCGTGGCGGCGGTGCCCGAGCCACTGACGCGCCATTCGACGACGAGACCGCTATCGCCGCTCATGTTGTCAAAGTCGCTTTCGGTCGTGTAGAACAGGTCGCCATCGATGGAAAAGATGCCATGGCCAAACATGTGGCGGTTGGCCGGTACACGCAGTTCGGTATGGAGCGCGCCGGTCGCGAGGTCGCCAAGCATCATCCAGGCGCCGGGCCGTCTTGCTACTACTATATAGAATCCGCGCGCGGCATTGAGCGCGACGTGATGGGCGCGTGCGGGCAGCTGATGCTTGAATGCGGTGCTGGCGCCAGCGCCATCACGGCGCAGCCCGATGATCCAGTGCCGATCATCGCCATCCGACGCGGCGCTGATGAACAGGGCCGACTCCGGGGCATTCGCGAACACGCCCCTGCCCGCTGCGCACAACAGCGCGCCGAGTCCGAGTACCTGCCTGCGATTCAGCGTCGCCATGTGTCAGTCGCCGTCGAGGCTGTTGAAGCCGAGGTACAGGTCGGTGTTTTTCAGCGCGGCTTCGAGCGCTTCATACAGCGCATCAAGCTGCACGGCGATGTCCAGCAAGGCGGCATGACCGCCATCAACGGCGAGCGCGGCCTCCAGCGAATCGGGCTGCGCGGCAAGCGCGGCACTGACTTTGGCAAAGGCAGCATCCACGAGTTCGACATCGGCGGGCTGCAACACGGAACTGAGTGCCGGATCGGATGCGCTGAATTGCTGTTCGAGCGCAGCAACATTGAGCTTGAGGTTGCGCAACGTGCGCTCGGAACGCCAGGACTCGGCGCGCCGAACGCGCGCAGCATCTGGGCTGTCGCCAAGCACGGCTTCCAGTTTTTGCTGCTGCAGGCGACGCACGGGTTCGACGAGCGCCTTCATGTAGTCGATAGTCGCGTCCTCGGCGCTTTCGAAGAAGCCGCGTTCGTCGGCCGTTTCGACCGTCGTGCGAAACTCGTTTTCCCAGCGTTCGGACACACCGCCAGCGATTTCGGCAATGTTGGCCGCGATCGCCTGTACGACCTGGCAGCGGTAAGGGTCGGCCTGCAGATCGGCAAGACTCGTGTCATCGAACAGCAAGTCCTCGAGCGCCTGGAAGCCCTGCACGCCAACGCTCTGGCGGTCAAAGGCATCAGTCGCGAGCACCGCCGGATCCTTTGCGGCGATCAGGGCATTCAACTGCCGCGCGCCAGTGCCGTTGTCGTCCGGCCAGTACTGGATACGAAAGTTCCAGTTGAAGTAGGTGATCGGTCCAAACTGGATGTGCTGCACGCTTTGCCAGCCGTCCATTGCCGCGTGAAACTGTGCCTGCAGCGCGCTCAACGAATCGTCATTTATTGCCGGGCAGAAAGCGGCAGCCTCGGCATTGAGTTCTTCGGCGGCCACGGCAAAGGCCCGATAGGACGGAATTACATGCGCGTCGGTCAGGGCCAGGTTGATCTCGGTCCAGTTCGTGTTCGGTTGGGCGGCTACTGCACCCGCGATCAGGCTTAGCAGCCCAGCGGTAAGGAGGTGGTTCATAAGGGCGGGACTCAATCGAGAATGATTCGCATTATAGGCCAAGCAGCCACGTATGCAAAAGGGTCCGTTGGTCGGCATTCAGCCGGCGATAAGCGTCCCGGGCCGGCTGGGCTTCGCCGTCATGCCACAGAATGGCCTCGTCCAGGGTCCGGGCGCGCCCATCATGCAGGAAACCGGCATTTTGCCTAAGCCCCCATAGCGGGGCCGTGCGCCATTCGCTCGCTCCGGCAGGCCCGGCGTCGGCAAGACCGCTGCCCATATCGTGCAGCAACAGATCGCTGTAGGGGCGGAGTTGTGGCTGCGCGCTGTCGGGAGCAGGCACGTGACAGGCCTTGCAGCCGAGTTCGCTGAAGAGGGTCGCGCCCGGGCTGTCGGCGATTGGGGAGGCCGGCGCCGGCAAGGTCCGCAGGTAGGCCAATAGCAGGTCCAGGACCGTGTCGGGCGCCTCCAGCGGATCTTCGCCGGGGTGGACCTGTTGCTGACAGGTCGCCTGGTGCGCCGTGCAGTCCCCTTCCCCGCCGCCAAACACCGAGGTGCTGAGGCCAAGATCGGCACTCAGCGCGCGCGCCACCTGCTCGCGCAGCAGCGGCGTGGCGGCGGTCCATCCGAAGCGTCCGCGCGGCAACCGGCCCGAGATGCCGTCGCCGTCGCGATCCTCCTCATCGGCAAGCAGCTGCACGCGGTCAGGCGCAATGTGCTCGAGCGCCGCGAGTCCGCCGAGCGCCGGTGCCCGGCGCAGGTTGATCGGCAGCGACGAGGGGCCATACTGCCACTCGCTGACAGTCACCGACGCAGCCCGTAACTGCACAACGGTACCTTCGCTGAGCAGTTCGGTCCTGACCGTATTCCACGTGACCTGCGCACGCGCTTCCGCGGCCATGCCCGTCACGGCGCGGGGCTGCAACAGATGTCCATACACGGGATCGTCGATGACGAGGTTGAGGGCGGAAATGTCAGCGCTGCCGGCGCCGTCGGCATGGCATGCGGCGCAAGAACGCGCGGTGTAATAGGGCCCGAGCCCATCAGCAGCTGTCGTGGAAGCTGGCGCGGCGACCCAGTTGCGTTCGAACAAGGCCTTGCCGGCGGCGGCATCGAGCCGGGAAAGATCCTGCGCGGGAAGTTGCTGCGCCGATAACGCGACCAGGATTGCAGCAAGAATTCTGGATTCCCAACGGATTTTATTCACTGCTTCTCGGGAAGACTCGCCGAACCTTCGATGCTCACGTTCTGCAACTGCAATGCGCTAATGACCTTCTCGAGCGTGCTCGTCTGCTCCATCAGCGCCGTGATCACGGCATTGATCAGCGCTTCGCCTTCGGTATTGCCGCTGGCGATCAGCACATCGAAGGTATTTCCCATTTCGCCCTGCTCGGTCAGCGCGGTCATCGCCAGTTGCGTGGTTTCGAGCCGCGCGCTCATTTCAGCGTGCAGCGCCGGCTCCAGCGACTGGATCATGTCTTCGAGGCTCGGCCCCGCGACCTTGCGACCATCGATGCGCGTGTACTCGCCGCGCCACACATTGCTGATGCCGAGCGCATCGTAGTAATGCGACCAGTGCGTGTTGTCGGAAAAGCAGTCGTGTTCTTCTTCGGGATCGTGCAGCAACAAGCCGAGCCGGATACGTTCGCCGGCGAGCTCGCCGTACGCGAGCGAGCCCATGCCGGTGACAATCGTGGCGAGGCCGCCTTCGAGGCCTTTCGCACGCAGGTCGGCCACGGCCGCGCCCTCGTCCTGCCAGTTCTGCACCATCTCGTCGAGGTCGGCGATCAGCAGCGCGCTCGCCGCCTCGAGATAGTCGCGACGGCGGTCGCAGTTGCCATTAGTGCATTGCGTCAATGAATAGTCCGTATAGGGCCGATTGCCGGCGCCGGGACTCGTGCCATTGAGATCCTGGCCCCACAACAGGAACTCGATGGCGTGATAGCCGGTCGCGACATTGCTTTCGACGCCATCGATCGTATGCAGGGTTTCGCCAAGGAGCTCGGGCGAGATGCGGGCTGCATCGACACTGATACCGCCGATATCGACGACCGGATTCGCGATGATGTTCGCCGTGTAGAAATAGTTGTTGTCGGACTCGTCGCCATAGGCCGGCGCAACGTAATCGATCAAGCCTTCATCGAGCGGCCAGGCATTGATGCGACCTTCCCATTCGTCGACGACAGGATTGCCGAAGCGAAAAGCTTCGCTCTGCTGATACGGAATACGCGCTGCGCGCCATGCGGCGCGCGCCGCGTCGAGCGAGGCCTGCGAGGGGTTTTCAAGCAGGTCGCTGATCGCGGCATCGAGCACGCGCGCCGCTTCGAGCGAGTCGCCATACGAGGCGCGGGCAATGTCGATGTAGGTACTGACCACGTCGCTGGCGGGCGGTGGCGTCGGGGGAACAGCAGTGTTGCTGGCGCAGCTCGTCAGCAAGACTGCGAGCGAGCCGGCGGCAATGAGGCGCAGCATCGGAGAACCTCCAAGTGAGAATGATTCGCATTGTAGAGTAAAGCCCCGACAGTGCAACATTCTCGTCTTCCGCCGCAGGTCGGCTGCGGCGCAAGCGGGTCAATCGATGTGGCGGAATACCTTGCCTTCGACCATGAACATTACATCTTCGGCAATGTTCGTACTGAGATCGGCGATGCGCTCCATGTAACGCGAAGTCGACAGCAGGTTGATCGCGACCTCGGCCTTGGTGACGTCCTCGAGAATGATGCGCTGCACTTCGGCATACATGCGCATGTTGATCTCGTCGACGCGGTCGTCCATCTTGATGACGCTGCGTGCCTCTTCGACGTCTAGCGTCACGAGTGCATCGAGCGACTTGCGTACCATGCTGCGCACCATCACCGGCAACTCGACGGCAAATTCACGGAAGATCGGAATCGGCGGCTGCGTGGCGAGATAGATCGCGCGCCTCGCGATATTCTTCGCGGAGTCGCCCATGCGCTCGAGGTCGTTGTTGACCTTCAGCACCACGACGATGAAACGCAGATCCACGGCAACCGGCTGGTGCAGCGCGAGGATCTTCAGGCACTCTTCCTCGATATGCACTTCCTTGTCGTTGATCTCTTCCTCGTACTGCATCACGCGATCAGCAAGCGTCGCCTCGCGATTATTCAGCGCGAGGATGGCCGTGTTGATCGCGCTCTCGACGAGGTTGCCCAGCTGGAGAACTTCTTTTTTGAGCGCTTCCAGATCGCGCTGCAGATGTAATGACATAGCGTTGACTAATAGTCCTGAAAACGAGCCTTAACCAAAACGTCCGGTGACGTATTCCTCGGTGCGTTTTTTGAGCGGGCGCGTAAATATCTGGTCGGTGTCACCAAACTCTATCAGATCGCCCATTTCCATGAATGCAGTGAAATCGGAAATTCGCGCTGCCTGCTGCATGTTGTGCGTCACGATGACGATCGTGTAGCGCGACTTCAGTTCGAACAAGAGGTCTTCGATGTGCGCGGTCGAGATCGGATCGAGTGCGGAGCAGGGCTCGTCCATCAGCAGTACCTGCGGCTCCATCGCCAGCGCGCGCGCGATGCACAAACGCTGCTGCTGGCCGCCGGAAAGATTCAACGCCGACTCATGCAGGCGGTCTTTCACTTCTTCCCACAAAGCTGCCTGCGACAGCGAACGCTCGACGAGTTCGTCCATCGAACCGCTGTAGCCGTTGATGCCGGGCGCCCACGCTATATTGTTGTAGATCGATTTCGGGAAAGGGTTCGGCTTCTGGAACACCATGCCGATGCGACGGCGCACTTCCACCGGATCGACGCCCTTGCCGTAGAGGTCCTGGTCGGCAAAGAGGATCTTGCCTTCGATGCTGACGCCATCGACGAAGTCGTTCATGCGGTTCAGCGAGCGCAGCAGTGTGCTCTTGCCGCAACCGGAGGGTCCGATGATCGCGGTGATGCGGTTGCGCAGTATCTGGCACGACACCTTCTTGACCGCGGGCTTGCCGGAATACAGCACGCTCACGGCCTGCAGGTCGAGTACCGCGGGCGGTTGATTCTTGGCCTTGTCGCGGCTTTGTTCGGAACTTTCCTGGGAAGACATTACCTGGCTCTGTTGGTTGCGCGCGCGGCTCTGGGTTCGAGCACTGTGGTGTGAACCAGTGGCTTGATCACTTCAGGCGTTGCTCGGTCTTGCTGCGTATATAGATAGCCGTGGCATTCATCAGCAACAGCACGATCAGCAGCACGATGATACCGGCCGCGGCCAGCTGATGAAACTCCTGCTGCGGACGCGATACCCAGTTATAAATCTGGATCGGCAGTGCAGTGAACTCGTCCATCGGGCTCTGCGGCAGGAAGGCGACGAAGGTCAGTGCGCCAATCATGATCAGCGGCGCGGTTTCACCGATTGCGCGCGACAGCGCGAGGATCACGCCGGTCATGATGCCCGGGAAGGACGCAGGCAGCACGTGCGACCAGGTGGTTTGCCAGCGCGTAGCGCCCAGCGACAGCGCCGCGTAGCGGATGCTCATCGGCACCGTCTTGATCGCCTCACGACTGGCAATGATGATCGTCGGCAGTACCAGCAGGCTCATCGTCAGCGCGCCGGATACGAGGCTGCGCTCCAGCGCGAAGAATCTGACGAAGATCGCCAGGCCGAGAATACCGTACACGATCGAGGGAACGCCCGAGAGGTTCGCGACATTCACTTCGATGACCTTGGCAAGGCGGCCTTTACCGGCGAATTCCTCGAGATACAGCGCCGCCGAAATCCCGACCGGCACCGAAATGACCGCGATCATCAGGATCAGCCACAGCGTGCCGACCAGCGCGGACTTGATGCCGGCGCGTTCCGGGAAGCGCGAAGGGAAGCTGTCGAGGAACTGCCAGTCGAGCCAGCCGAAGCCGTCGATGCTGATCTGCATCAGCAATACGGCCAGCAGGAATACGCTCGACCAGGTGATGAAGGCGCAAAAACGCGCGAAATAGAGCGACTTGCGATGACGCTTTTGCAACTGTGCCTGGGCTTGTTCCGTGCTGAAGGCCATCAGTCGTAGACCTCACGGAAGCGTGACAGGATCCATTGCGAGATGACGTTGATCAGCAATGTGATGAAGAACAGCAAGGTCGCCACGGCAAACAGTGTCTGGTACGCGACGCCACCCGAGGGCGTATCGCCGAGACTCACCTGCACGATGTAGGCGGTGATCGTCTGGATGCTTTCGAGCATGCTGAGCGAAAGATTCGGGGTCGCGCCAGCGGCGATCGTAACGGCCATCGTTTCACCAATCGCGCGCGAAATGCCGAGCAGGAACGAGGCAATGACGCCTGACAGTCCAGCTGGGACAACGACGCGCGTGGTCACTTCATACGAGGTTGCGCCCAGCGCGTAGGCCGCCTGTCGCAGGCTGACCGGCACGGCGCGCAGCGCGTTGTCGCTCAGCGTGGCGATCGTCGGCAGGATCATGATGCCGACGACGATCGCGCCACTCAGCGCGTTGAACACCTGGATATCCGGAATGAAAGTCTTCAGCGCCGGCGTGACGAAGGTCAGCGCGAAGTAGCCGTAGACTACGGTCGGGATGCCGGCAAGGAGTTCGAGGATCGGCTTGAGCCACGCACGCATCTTGTCGGATGCGTATTCACTGAGATAGATCGCGCTGGCGAGCCCGAGTGGAATCGCGATGATCGCGGCGCCGACGGTGATCTGGATCGTGCCCCACAACAGTGGCAACACGCCGAAGGAGCTTGGCTGCATCAACGGCACCCAGCGCGTGCCGAAGAAGAATTCGATCGGACTGACCTGCGTGAAGAACTTCAGCGTTTCCGCCAGCAGCAGCACGATGATGGCCACCGTCGTGACCAGCGAGACGCCGGCGCAGAGCCATAGCCAGAACTTGATGAGGATTTCGCCCCAGCGTTTGCCAGACTTGTGGATGCTTGAATTGAACATGCGCCGGACTGCCGAAACTCGTCGTTATTATTTACTGCTTGTTACTGTCCGGCGTCAGAAGCCAGCCAGGGCGGATACGGCTTTCTGGTACTCCGCATCCGGAAGCGGAATATACCCGACTTCGGAGACGATCTGCGGGGCGATTTCGAGGTAGAACTCCACGAAAGCCCTTACCTGCGGCTTGGCCACGCCGGTCTTACTCAGATAGATGAAGATCGGGCGTGACAGCGGCGCATAGGTGCCGTCGTTGATCGTCGTAGCGTTCGGCGTGATCGGGCCGCTGCCGCCGCCATTGTCGATCGGCACCAGTTTCAGACGATCCTGGTTTTCCTGGTAGTAGGCATAGCCGAAGTAACCGAGTGCATTTTCGTCGCCTTCGATGCCTTGCACGAGCACGTTGTCGTCTTCGCTGGCCGTGTAGTCGGGGCGCGAGGCGCCGGCCTTGCCGTTGATGACCTCGGTAAAGTAATCGAAGGTACCGGAGTCGGTGCCGGCGCCGTAGAGGCGAATCGGCTGGTCGGGCCATTCGGCGCGGATGTCGTTCCAGCTGTCGACCGTGCTGTCCGGCTGCCAGATCATCTGCAGCTCTGGCACGGTCAGGTGGTCGACCCAGGTGTTGTTGGGATTGATGACGATCGACAGGCCATCGTAGGCCACCGGGATTTCGAGGTATTCGATGCCCTTGGCCTGGGCCTCGGCGATCTCGGAGGCACTGATCGGACGCGACGCATCGTTGATGTCGATCTCGCCGGCGAGGAATTTCTTGAAGCCGCCGCCGGTGCCGGAGACGCCGACCGTCGGGCGGGTCCTGGGCGCGACGCCGGCCAGGAACTCCTCGGCCACCGCTTCGCTGATCGGGTACACAGTGCTGGAGCCGTCCAGCGTGATGGTGCCGGTCATCTCGAGACCTTCGCCACCCGCGGCTGCCGCGCCTTCGGCCGTCGCGCTGCCATCATCATTATTGCCACCGCAGGCGCTCAACAACAGCGCGGCGAGAATCGAAACCAGGGGCTTGCGGGACAGATGCATCATAAGGACGCTCCAGGATGAATTGAGGGGCTCGCGCCAGGCGCAAACGGTTGCAGCAATCCAGCCGGCGGGGCTGGATCACGCGAGGCGCATTGTCCGCGCCCTGTGTTAAGACAAAATAAAGAAACTAGGAGGATATGACACTGGACTGCGCGAGTGGCATCCGGAATGTGAAGACCGAGCCCAGACCCAACTGGCTGATTAAACTGACATTTCCACCATGTCGCTCGGCAATGTTCTTAACAATCGACAAACCGAGGCCGGTGCCGCCAAGACTCTGTGAACGGGCCTTGTCGACGCGGTAGAAGCGTTCGAAGACCCGCTGCTGGTACTGGGGACTGATGCCGATCCCACTGTCCTCGACATCGAGGATCACGTCGGCCGCATCGGCACGCAGGCGCACCTGGATCATGCCCTTTTCGGGCGTGTACTTGATGGCATTGTCCACAAGGTTGTCGACGAGTTGGTTAAGGTGCTGGCGGTCGCCGAAGACCTCGACTTTCTGATTCGGCAGCGAGGCCACGATGCGGTGCTGCTTGGCTTCGAGCGCCGGGTGCGCGGCGGTCACGGCCCGGTTCACGAGCTCGCTGAAGTTGATCCGCGTGAACTCGCTGAGGTTCTGGTCCGACTCGAGGCGCGACAGCGTCATCAGGTCGCTGATCAGCTGCGACAGCCGGATGCTCTGCGCATGGATCCGTTCCATGAACTGCACCAGTGTACTGCGGTCGACGGTAGGGTCGCCGACCACCGTTTCCGACAGGCCGCGAATCGCCGTGATCGGCGTCTTCAGTTCGTGCGAGGCATTCGCGACGAAGTCGGTGCGAATGCGCTCGAGACTCTTGATCTCGGTGACGTCGTGCAACACCAGCACCGCGCCGATCGGCTCACCCTGGTCGTCCGACAACGAGGCCACATAAATGTCGATGACGAGCTGGTCGTTCTCGCGCGGGTAGTCGATGCGGCTCTCGATGACGGAGCGGCTCTTGATGGCTTCGTCCAGCGCCAGCGTGATCTTCTGGTTGCGGATTTCCTGCCATACCGGCTTGCCCATGCAGCGCTCGCGGCTGACGCCAAGCAGGTTCGCCGCCGCGTCGTTTATATGGATGATGTTCTGCTTCTGGTCGACGTCGACGACGCCTTCGACCATGCCGGTGAAAATCGTGGCGAGGCGGTTGCGGTCGGCGGTCAGCGTCGATACGCGCCGCGCGGAGTTACGTGCCATCTGGTTGATCGCATCGGCGAGGCGCTTCATACCAAGCGCCCGCGATTCGGCAATGCGGCGCTCGAAATCGCCCTGCGCGACCGCTTCGGTGATCTGCGTGATGGCTTCCAGCGATTCGCTCTTGCGCCAGGCGAAATAGACGCCAGCCAGCGCCAGCGCGGCGAGCATGCCGAGACAGGTCGTGACGATTACCACCTGGCGATCGGCCTGCGCGCGGTCGATGTCGGCGAGCGTACGGCCGACACGCGCGACACCGACCACCTTGTCGGCGCTGATGATCGGCACGGCGGCATACAGAAAGGCTTCTTCCAGCGCTTGACTGTAGCGGTCGGCCTGCCCGAAGCCACGCGCAACCGCGAGCTGGATTTCGGGGCGATACAGCAGATTCTCCATTGCCGCGGGATCCTCCTGCGAATCGGCGAGCACGGCGCCGGCGGCATCGGTGATCGTGACGCGCAGTGTCGAGGCTTCGCCGAGGCCTGCGGCCAGGGCCTGTACTGTCGCCGCATCCCCGCGCCGCAGCGGATCTGCCGCCGATACGGCCAGCAGCGCGGCATGCACGCGCAACTGCCCGACTGTCGCTTCACGCTCGCTGCCGGCATTGTGTGCAAGCTGGATCACGCACAGCACGAGCAGCGCAATTGCGCCGAGCACTACGTAGCCGGCATAACTCCGCCAGAAATATTGTGATAGGGATGTTTTCAAGGAATGACTGCCTAGAACTGGTCGGCCATTCTATACCCGACGCCGCGGATCGTTTCGATTACGGGCGGTTCGACTTCCATTTTTTTGCGAATGCCGCGGATGTGCACATCAATGTTGCGGTCGACGATGACGACATCGTCGCCGAGTGCGCGGCTCAGCAACTGTTCGCGCGAGAACACGCGGCCGGGATAGCTCGCGAGATAGTGCAGCAGGCGAAATTCGGTGGCCGTCAGCTTGATCTCCCGCGTCGCCATTTCGACCTTGTGCTTTGTTGCATCGATGACGAGATCACCAAGTTCGATGCGATCCCGTGTCGCCGCCTTTTCGACCATGACACCGCGGCGCAGCACGGCCTTGACCCGCGCGACCAGTTCCTTCGGACTGAAAGGCTTGGCGATATAGTCGTCGGCGCCTACGCCGAGCCCCAGGACGATGTCGCTCTCTTCGCCCTTGGCGGTGACCATGATGATGAGCGTATTCTGCGTCTGCGGGTCCTTCTTGATGGTGCTGCAGATTTCGACGCCGTCGATACCGGGGAGCATCAGGTCGAGCAGCACGAGGTCGGGCGCTTCGCGGCGGATCATCGCGAGACCGCGGATACCATCGCTGGCGACAAGGACTTCGAAGCCCTCGCGCTTGAGGTTATAGGACAGGACTTCGAGGATGTCCGGTTCGTCTTCGACGATCACGATCTTTTTCTTGCTCATTTATTCCTGCTCGCCCGCATTCACAATCGGCTATCCAACGGCGCGAAAGCGTAGCACGGGCAAATGAAGGTTCAGTAAAGAGGCCCGGCACCGATGATTAAATTAACCGGGTTTTAACGGGCTTTGCCGCTGCCAGCCGCAGTTCCCGCCTTGCTTGCAACGGTACTTGGTTGCCATAATGCCGCGCCTTATCCATCCATCCAGCCACGCCCGACTCCGATCTTAATGAACCCCGTCATGACCGCGAAAGAAAGTGATGACAAAACGGTCATAGAGGGGGCCGGTACGAGGCAGCAGCGCTACGAAGCACTCGTAAGCGCCTACTATAACGATATCTTCCGCTACGCGTACTGGCTCGGCAAAAGTCGCCAGCTTGCCGAGGACCTGACCCAGGAAACCTTCATGCGCGCATGGCGGGCTTTCGACAGCCTGCAGAGCCAGGGTGCGGCCAAGGCCTGGCTATTTACGATACTGCGCCGTGAAAACGCCCGGCGCTTTGAAAAGTTCCAGCCCGAACTGGACGATATTGAAGATCACCAGTCGGCGATTCCGGACACACGGATCAATGAGCCGGACCAGCAGATGGAAATGCGCCTGTTGCACAAGGCCATCGCGGACCTCGAGCCCGAATACCGCGAGCCATTGATCCTGCAGGTCATCGGCGGTTTCAGCGGCGAGGAAATCGCCACGATGCTGAACCTGAACAACAACACGGTGATGACGCGGCTGTTCAGGGCCAGGAACAAATTGCGCGCAGTGCTGGATCCCGATGGTGAAGGGCAGGACGCCTGACCAACTTGAATGACTTTGTGGCTGCAGTGCTTTTCTTTTACGTCCTGTAAAGAACCTGGTAACACGATGACCGAACGCCTGACCGACCAAGAGCTCGACGACCTGATCCGCCACGAACTGCTGTCCGTATCCGCGCCGGCGGAACTGCGCCAGAAACTGCTGCGGCCGGAGCTGCTTGCTCCGGGCAAAGCCGGCGTATTGGCGCTATTCGGCCTGTCCGCGAACGACGGCTTCTTCCGGCGCGTGCTTCCCGTTGCCGCCTGCCTCGTGGCCGCACTCGGCATTGCCCTGTGGAACCCGGACGATCGGCATGCGGCGCTCGCCGAAGAAATTTTCTCGCACATCTACATGGAAGAAGGCCTGCTCGCTCAGCGGGGCGACCTGATTCCGCTGCCGACCGTCAGCTCACGCATGGAAGACATTGTCGGCGCGCATCTGGATATGTCGCAGGACGTCGAGAACCTCGAAGTAACCTTTGCGAAAGACTGCTGGGTAGCGAAGACGATCGGTTTCCATCTCATCATGAAAGGCGAGACCGGCGCGGTGACGGTCATGATGATTCCGAGCCAGGAGAAAGACGTCGAGTTCAACATCTCGGACGCGAAATTCAGCGGTGTCGTCACGCCAACCGAAGGTGGCTATCTCGTTGTCGTCGGCAACAAGCGCGAGCCGATCTCAGCCTACCGCAACCTGCTCACCGGTCATCTCGAGTGGGAATACTAGATCTGGTCTAGCGCGGCTTGCGCTTCAGCGGAGCGCGCCCTTCGGGGTCGGGCTGCACGGGCTTGACGCGCTCTCTTGCTGCATTTTTTTCCTTCAGCTGCGGCGCCGGCGTAATCGCGCCGACTCCTTCACCAATAACTACCGCGCCTTCATCGGCAGTGCCCTTGTCCGAAGGCTTGCGCCGCTTGCCGATGTTCTTCTTGAAGGCATGACGCGTCTCTACTTTTGGCGTGATCTTCTTGCGCTCTTTTGTCTCCTTGCCTTTCTTCTTGTCCGTATCCTTCTTGCCTGACTTCTTGGCCGGTCCCTTGAAGCGCGCTTCGAGTCCTGGAACGGTCACGGCATCAAAGGTCAGGCCGAGGTAGCGCTGGATGCTGCCGATCTGGTTCCACTCCTGCGGCGCGACAAGGCTGATCGCAACACCCTTCTCGCCGGCGCGGCCAGTACGACCGCAACGATGCACATGGTCGTCGCCAGAGCGCGCGACGCCGAAGTTGATGACGAGGTCGATGCCCTTGACGTCGAGGCCGCGCGCCGCGAGGTCGGTGGATACCAGCACGCGCACGGCGCCGTCGCGGAACAGGTGCATGACGCGTTTGCGCTCATCCTGCTCCATTTCGCCGTGCAGGCAGGCGACTTTTACCTTCTGCTTGCCGCTCTTCGTATACGCGGTGTCGGGACGCTGTTCACGGTCACGCTGGCTCTGCAGGAAATCGGCGACCTGTTGCGCGTTTTCGCGCGTGTTCGTGAACACTAGCGCCTTGGTGTATTCCATGTTCGCCAGCAACCAGTTAGTCAGTTGCTTCTTGTGGCCGGGATCGTCGGCGAGGATTACCTGCTGCGAGATGCTGCTATGCTCGGCGCGATGCGTGCCGATGGCGACGATCGCGGGATCATGCAGCACGTCATTGGCGATACGCCCGATGCCGTCGTGCACGAGCGTGGCCGACAGCAGCATTGTCTGCCGTTTCGGCGAGCAGGCGCGCACGATGCTGAGTACGTCATCGCGAAAGCCCATGTCGAGCATGCGATCCGCTTCGTCGAGCACGAGAAATTCGAGTTCGTCGAGTTTCAGCGTGCCCTTGTGCACATGTTCCTGCACGCGGCCGGGCGTGCCGATGATGAATTCGGGATTCTTGCGGATCATCGCCTTCTGTTCGGCATACGAGGTGCCGCCGACGAGCGTACCGGTCTTGATCTGCGTGAAGGCCGCGAGGTCGCGGCAGTGCTTGTCCACCTGCAAGGAGAGTTCGCGTGTAGGCAGCAGGATCAATGCGCGCGTTGCGGTCAGCGGCTGTGGATTCAGCAGCATGCGATGCAGGATGGGCAGCAGGTATGCGGCCGTTTTGCCGCTGCCGGTTTCAGCGCTGGCCTGGATGTCGCCCCCAAGCATCGCTTTCGGAATGAATTCCTGTTGCACCGGCGTAGGGTTCTGCAACTCGAGCGTCTCGAGCGCCTTCAATAGTCGTTCATGCAACGCGAAATCGGAAAACACCGGGAACTCCTTGAATGGGGGTACAGCAAATTCGTCAGCGATCACGCCGCGGCGGGAGTGCGCGCGAAATTTGGCCTGACCCCGCCCTGCGCAGGTCCAGCTATTGTATAGGGGCCACCAAGGCGGGAGAATGCGAGACACGCATTTATCCTGTATTTCTCGCATATATTTTCCCAAACCTATGACCGACCAAGACAAATTGCTGCGTTTCAGCTTCGACAAGCTCGATATCCGCGGCGAGCTGGTATATCTCGATGAAAGCTGGACGAACATCCTGTCGCGCCACGTCTACCCGCCGGCGGTACGCAGGCAACTGGGTGACGCGCTCGCTGCGGTCACCCTGCTGTCGGCAACCATCAAGTTCAACGGCACGATGATCCTGCAGGTGCAGGGCGAAGGCCCGCTGCGCAGTCTTGTGGTGCAGATCACCAACGCAGGCGAACTGCGCGGACTCGCGCGCTGGGAAGGCATCGTGCCCGACGGCACCTTGCAGGACGTTTACGGTGACGGTCGCATGCTGATCACGATCAACCGGCAAGATGGCGAGCGCTACCAGAGCATCGTCGCACTCGAAGGCGATTCGCTCGCCGCTGCGCTGAACGTGTATTTCCTGCAGTCGGAGCAGCTGCCCTCATCGTTCCAGTTGTACGTGCACGACAATCGCGTCAGCGGCCTGTTCCTGCAGGCCTTGCCGACAAGCGAGCGTAGCCAGACCATGGGCACGGGACCTGCGCTGCGCGATCGCGAGGAAGACTGGAACCGCATCACCGTGCTGGCCGCCACGCTGCGCGAACAGGAAATTTTTTCGCTGACGGCCGAACAACTGCTGCACAACCTCTTCCATGAAGAAGACGTATTGCTGCACACACCGAAATCGCTGCGCTTCGCCTGCACCTGTTCGCGCGCGAAGGTCGAACGCACGCTTATCGCAATGGGCGAGGAAGAGCTGCGTAGCATCATCCACGACGAAGGCAGCATCAAGGTCGACTGCGAATTCTGTAACCAGCACTATGACTTCGACAGCGCCGATGTTGACACCCTGTGTAACCGGGGCGATAGCGCCGGGCCTGGCACGGTGCTGCACTAGTGCACCAGGGACATCCCTGTCCCGAAACAGCTTCTAAGTGTCGTGGTTATCCATTTGCACGAGTGTCTGCAACACGTTGTTGATAAGCACCCTGCCCTTGTCACCCTCCAGCGTGAGTATCGATTCCGGATGAAACTGCACGGCGGCAATTGGCAGGTGCCTGTGCTGCACGGCCATGACAGTGCCGTCAGCAGTGTGCGCGCAGACTTCGAGACAGCTCGGTAGCTGCGCAGCCACGAGCGAGTGATAACGGCCGACACGCAGCGGCCGCGCCAGTCCCTCGAACAGAAAGCCCTCCGCGGTAGCCAACTCGGATTGCTTGCCGTGCATCGGATATGCGAGCGTGCCGAGTTCACCGCCGAAGTATTCGACGATACCCTGCAGTCCGAGGCACACACCGAATACCGGCACGGCACGCGCGAGACAGATGTCGAGCGTGTGGCGCAGCCGGAATTGGTCGGGGCGTCCGGGCCCTGGCGAAAGCACGACCAGTTGAGGCGCATAGGTCTCGAGCAGCGCCGCCACGCCTTGCTGCCGCACGGTCACAACATCTGCCCCGGCTTCCTGGAAATAGGACGAGAGTGTGTGAACGAAGGAGTCCTCGTGATCGACCATCAGTACCTTGATCCTCGGCAGTTCCGCCGCAGCGGCGACTCGGACGCGCAGTGGCACGACGACAGGCGGCACCTGCAAGGCACGCAGCAAGGCCGCGGCTTTCAAGCGAGTCTCCGCTTCCTCCGCGGCCGGGTCCGAGTCGAACAGCAGCGTCGCGCCGGCGCGCACTTCGGCCATGCCGTCCTGGATACGCATCGTGCGCAGCGTCAGGCCCGTGTTGAGGTTACCGTTGAAGTGCAGGCAACCCAGCGCGCCGCCGTACCAGGCACGCGGAGTCAGTTCGTGATCCTCGATAAACTGCATCGCGGCATGCTTCGGCGCACCGGTGACCGTGACGGCCCAGGCATGTGACAGGAAAGCATCGATTGCATCGAACTGCGGCTTCAGCTGGCCTTCGACGTGGTCCACGGTGTGGATCAGCCGCGAGTACAGCTCGATCTGCCGGCGTGCAAGCACGCGCACCGATCCCGGGACGCAGACGCGCGACTTATCGTTGCGATCGACATCCGTGCACATTGATAGCTCCGCTTCGTCCTTAGTCGAGTTCAGCAATGTGCGGATCTGCTGCGCGTCCTCGAGCGCATCCTTCCCACGCGCTATCGTGCCGGAGATCGGACAGGTTTCGACCCGGCGTCCCTCGACACGCACGAACATCTCCGGCGAGGCGGCGACGAGGTATTCCTGTTCTCCGAGATTCATCAGCGCGCCATAGGGCGCGGGGTTCTGCCGCTGCAAGCGCTGGAACACCGCCGCCGGACTGTCCTGGCAGGCTTGCGCGAACACCTGCCCCGGTACCGCTTCGAACAGATCACCGCGCGCGAAGTACTCGATTGCGCTGCGCACGGTTTGCTCGTACTGCCCTGGGGCATGATCGCAGGTCATGCCGGTGTCAGCGGCCTTTGCAAAAGGCCTGGCGTTGGTGTCGCGCGGGCGGCCCCGCGTGCTGTACGTCCGTCCGCCCTGCGTCAGGGCAAAATCGTAGTAGTGCATCTGCGCGACTTCGCGCTTGTGATCGACGACGAGAATCGTATCCGGCAGGTATAGCACCATGTCACGCTGGCGGCCATCGCGCGCGAAGCGCTGGCGCAAAGGTTCGAACTGGAAGGCGAGCTCGTAGCCGAAGGCGCCATACAGGCCGAGAAACTCGTCGTCGGGACTCGCGAAGTACGCGACCAGTGCGCGCAGGAAGGTGAATACACTGCGTTGCCGCATGCGTTCCTCTTCGATTACCACGGGCTCCGCGGCGCGCATCGTGAAGGCAAGCGTGCGCAGGCCGCTGTCGATCTGCTCCACCTCGTTTTCATCGACGACGCATTCAGCGCACAGTGCCAACAGCGCCGCGCCACGCTCGTTAAGCGCTTCGAGCGCGATACGGCGTCCACGCGTCGAAATGCGCAGTGGTGGATTCGTGCAGCCGATGTCCCAGCGAGTGTACCGTCCCGCGAATTCATAGGAAGAACTGAGCAGCACGCCGGGTTGGCTATCGAGCGCGGCAGTCAGCTCGGTGGCCGCGTCGAGGTAGTCGACACCGATGCTGGCGCGGTAAATGTCGATGCCGCCCTGCGTACGGTATGCGTGAGTATTGGTAGGTTTCATGCTGTCCTCCTTCCGGAACAAATTATTGCCCTGGCTTGCGGAGGATCGGCGCAGCGCTCGCGGCGCTCGAAGCAGTTGCCACCCAACTGCGCTGATCTTCAGCAGTGGCGACTTTTTTCTGTGCATGAAAAAGGCCGCCCCAGGGCGGCCTTTTGTGAACTCGACGACAGGTGCGCGTAAGCGCGTTATTGCGCGCTACACCTGTCGGGTATGATCATTGGCAGCCCGACGTCGAGGGGCGCCACCAATTACCTGGAAAGATTTGTGACGTGATTTTTGGCATAAGGCGCGCATGTTGCCCGCGCCCATTCAACCTTGTCAACGTCAGGTTCCAAAAAAGTTCTGCAGTTGCTCGATGCCTCCCGGCATCGACAGGCAGTCGCTCAGGTCGAGCCCAAGGTGCAGCAACAGGCCGCAGCCGAATAGGCGCGTGCGCGGATGCAGGCACAGCGCGACATACACGAGCGCGGCTGGCCAGGTGTGCAGCGGATGAAAACCGATGCTGCAGCGCAGCGGATCGTAAACTGGCATCGCGAGCAGATGGTCGACATCGATTACAAGGCCAGCCAGCAGCCAGAGATAACGTTGCCACCAGCGCTCGCGCCACAACAGGGCGACAAGCAGCGCGGGAACGAGAAAATGCAGGGCGATATGGATCATGGCGAAGCTGGCACGCTCAGATGATCTTCGTCGCCTGGTGGAAGCGCAACTGCCAGCGCTGGAGACTTGCATTGAACTGCCAGAAGGAGCAATGCAGTGCGCCCTTGCTCGTGGACACTTGCGGCGCTATCTGCTTCGCGTGGTAACGCACGAGCCGCAGCCCCGGTGCGAGTTCGCCTGCACTGAGGTCGCTCAGTTGCCAGCGCGCGAGGGGATCCTTATGCAACAACCATGTCATGACCTGCTCGCGGCTGCTGACGCCGCCGCCGGGCGACACTTCAGTGAAATCCGCTGCAAACCAGGCGTCCAGCGCCGCGGGATCGCCGCTGAAGTCGCTGTGCAGCAGCGTCTCTTCAAAACCCTGCATTTCAGCGGCAGCATTCACGGCAGCGTAACGTGTGGCTGCGCCAGGCCCATCGCCTGCCGACTGAACTGATGCTTTAGCGGCGGCAACAGGTCGATGCTAGCCATGCCGAACTGGCGCACGAGACCAAGCACGCGATTGTTGCTGGAAAAAAGGCGCGTCATGTAGTCGCTGAACGCGATCGTGCTGTATTGATCCTGCTGCACGGATTGCCGGTACTGCTGCAGTCGTGCGAAGGCGCCGGGATCCTGTTGCTGGCGCAGCGATTCACGAATGTTGTACGCGAGCATCATCGTGTCGCGCAATGCAAGATTGAAACCCTGCCCCGCCACCGGATGCAGCGTATGCGCCACATTGCCGAGCAGGACGAGACCTGGGCGAACCTGCTCTTCAGCCACCTGCAACGCCAGTGGATACAGCACCCGTTTGCCAACGCGCATGAAGCTGCCGACACGACCACCGAAGTCGCGCTGCAGGCGCGCGAGAAATTCGGCATCACTCAACTCGAGCATCGCCTGTGCTTCGGATTCGGGGTGCGTCCACACCAGCGCCGCGCGATGACTGCCTTCACGGTCGGCAAGCGGCAACAACGCGAGCGGCCCCTTCGGCGTGAAGCGCTCATAGGCCACGTTGCGATGTGCTGACGCGAAGCCGACGTTCGCGATCACGGCGCTCTGCCCATATCCCTCGCGGCGATGCGCAATACCGAGCTGTGCGCTCAATCCGGAGCGCCCGCCTTCGGCGAGTACGACGAGCGCGGCAGTAATGTCGCGCTTGCCTTCGTTGCTTTCGAGCGTCAGGCGCATGCCGGCGATGTCGGGCGCAAGCGCCGCCACGGCGACCGGTGCGCATAATTCCAGCCCTTGCGCCGCGAACAACGCGTCATTCAGGGCGCGGCCAAGTGCCGCGTTTTCAATGACATGCCCGAGCGCGGCGACCTGTTCCTCGTCGCTGTCGAGCCGCACGGTGCCGAAGTGCCCCTGGTCGGACACGTGGATCTGCTTGATGGCCTGTGCGCTGTCGGCCATGGCATTCCACAGGCCGAGCTCGGTGAAATACGCGACCGTAACCGCGGACAATACGGTGCTGCGCGCGTCAAAGCCGGGTTGCTGCGCCGGAATATGCGCGTGGAGAGCACTGGCTTCGACAAGCAGCAGGCGCAGCGGAATGTCCTGGTTGCGCGTGAGCGCAAGCGCAAGACTGGCGCCAACCATGCCGGCACCGACGATGACGACATCGTAATGCGACGCGCGCGGACTACTCATGAATGGGGCTCGTCGGCATCAGGCCGCTGCCATGAAGGCTTCGATTTCCTGCACGGTTTTGGGCAGGCCGGCAGTCAGCACTTCGTAACCGCTGCGCGTTACCGCAACGTCGTCTTCGATACGCACACCGATCCCGCGCCAGCGCGGCTCGACGTTCATGTTGTTCGGCGAAATATACAGACCCGGCTCGACGGTCATTACCATGCCCGGCTCGAGCAGGCGCCACTTGCCGTCGATCTTGTAGTCGCCAACATCATGCACGTCCATGCCAAGCCAGTGTCCGGCGCGATGCATGTAGAAGTCACGATATGCGCCGCTTTCGATCAGCGCGGGTACTTCGCCTTTCAGCAAGCCGAGTTCAACGAGGCCTTCGGTGATCACCTTTACCGTCATGTTGTGTGGATCATCCCAGTGGCCGCCGGGCCTGACCGTCTCGATCGCATCGAGCTGCGCCTTGAGCACGAGTTCGTAGATTGCTTTCTGCTCCGGCGTGAACGTGCCGTTCACCGGGAAGGTGCGCGTGATGTCGGACGCGTAATATTCGAATTCGCAGCCAGCGTCGATCAGCAGCAGGTCACCGTCCTGCAGCTTCTGGTTGTTTTCGTTGTAGTGCAGGATGCAGGCGTTGTGGCCGCCGGCGACAATCGAGGTGTAGGCCGGCGCCCTGCAACCTGAACGGAAGAATTCATGCATGAATTCCGCTTCGATCTGGTATTCAAAGAGTCCAGGCTTGCAGACCTTCATGGCACGCTTGTGGGCGCGCACGGCGATCTGGCCGGATTCACGCATCACGTCGATCTCCGCTTTCGACTTCAATAAGCGCATTTCATGCAGCAGATGATCGAGCACGAGGAATTCGCCGGGCGGATGCGCCCCGCTGCGCACTTTCTTGCGGATCACTTTGACCCACTCCATGACCTTGTGGTCGAAACTCTCGTCCTTGCCCATTGCGTAGTACACGCGTTCGCGGCCCTCGATGAGGCCAGGCAGGATGTCGTCGATATCGCCGATTGGAAACGCATCGTCGAGGCCAAGCTCACGCGTCGCGGCTTCGGGACCCAGCAGCTTGCCATTCCACAGCTCCTTCAGCGGATCCTTCTCCTGGCAAAACAACAGGCACTGGCCTTGCGCGCGACCGGGGATCAGCACCAGCACGCTTTTTTCCTCGGCAAAGCCCGTGAGGTAGTACAGGTCGCTGCTCTGGCGAAAACGATATTCGGAGTCGCCGTTGCGAAGGATGCCGTTTGCAGACGCGAGAATCGCGATGCTGTTCGGCTCCATGTGGTTCATCAAATCCTGGCGGCGCTGCTGGAATTCTTTCTGGCTGATCGGCATGCGTAAGGTCCGTTGCGTGAACGTGCGGCGGGTGGAAGGGAATTAGTGGATGAAGCCGTCGTCAGGCGGCAACTCGGGCTCAGCCATGCTGCGCGCCACAGGCTGCGCGCCGAATTGCTGGAACAGGGTTATCGACGCGACGCGCACATATTCGACAAGTTCCATGTAGTCGACTTCGTCCTGATCGCTCAGGTCCTGACCATCGTCGGAGATTGTCGCGAACTGGCCCAAGTCGCCGAGGATTTCCCGCGCTTCGGGTGACAGCGCCGAGTCCGGGCGGATATAGCCTGCGGAAAATCCGACCATGAACGCATCGCACCAGGAGCCTAAGGCGTTGACGCGTTCCTGCAAGGACGCTTCATCGGAAGGAAGCAGCGGATGAAACTCATAGTCGAAATGCGCCAGTTGCTCGGTGGTCTCGCCAAGCATGCAGTCAATCAGCTTGCATACGACCGGAACGAGGTGTTGCGGCTGCTCCATCAATCCAGCGAGATCTTCAGGATCCGGCGCAACGACGCCGCTGCAAAGTTGTCCGGTCAACAGACCATGCACCTGCGCGGGGGTTTGTGACACGTGATTACCCTGCAACAGCAGGCTCATCATCTTGTAATCTGCTTGCATGGATTCGAATACCTCTCTTACCAAGCGAAATGATACACCAACAGCGAGCCCCTTAGCAGACAGTGGCACAGCGCATTCGCGCCTCAACAGCGCATGTAAAATCTTCCTCTAATCAGTCACTTGTTGACCCTATTGAAGGCGCGTCTTATATTAACCAGCACTACAAACCCATAGCACTTCAGCCATGAGCAACAGCAGTTTCAAGACGCTGGAAAGCAAAGTCGACGAGTTAGTCAAGCTGTGCAGCGACATGCGCAAGGAGAACCAGATACTGCGCGACAGGGAGCATCAGTGGCGCGACGAACGCGACACGTTGCTCGGCAAACATCAATTAGCGCGCGTGCGCCTTGAAAAAGTCCTGCGCCGGCTCAAAACCCTCGAACAAGGACAGACCTGATGGCCGCAAGCTCTGTCACCGTCAGCATCCTTGGTCGCGAGTACCAAATCAGCTGTCCGCCTGAAGAAGAAGAAGCCCTGCGCAAATCGGCAAGGTACCTGACTTCGCAGATGGAAGAAGTCAAAGGTCGCGGCAGTTCACTTCCCTACGAAAAAATCGCGGTGCTCGCTGCGCTGACTATCACGCATGATTTGCTGAAGCGTAGCAAGGACGCAAACATGTCCGAGTCCGATGCGCAACGCGAAATCAAATTGCTCGAAAAGAAAATCGATTCAGTTTTGCTCACTGCGCGTCAAATCGAAATGTAGGTTCTCTCGAGCTTGTAAATCAGGGTAATTTTCCTTTGCCTTGCGTTGCGTGTTCTGGCCTATAATGAACGCCCCTGGGATATTCGCCAGTTGAAAGTGTTCTTGAGCCGTTATATGTAACCCGGAGGCTCTGCCCAATGACGCGGTGTGCATGTCCGCTTAACGGCAACGTTAACCGGAAAGCCTGATGCGTCGGACTGGCCACCACCTGAACCGTACGGTTCAGGACTATTTCGACAGCGGTATCTTGGGGTTCAATTCATTTTTCACGATCAAACGCACAGAGTTGTTCGTTGAATTCCGCAACAAGCTCCTTCAATAAATCCCAGGTCCGCAAGGACGCGCGCAGCAAGCGCCGCGCAGTAAGTGCGGCACAGCAGAAAAGCGCCGCGCGTCATCTGCTTCGCAAGCTTGTCACGACTTCACTCTTCCGCTTCAGCAAGCGCATTGCCTTCACGATGGCTGCCGATGGCGAGATCGATCCCTCGTTGTTGCTTGCGGAGGCGCAGCGCAGGGGCAAGGAATGTTATCTGCCGGTGATCAGTCCGATCGGCGCGCCGCGACTGCGCTTCAAGCGCTGGCGCAAGGGTGAAACCCTGCGCAGGAATTTTTACGACATAGCGGAGCCGCGCGAGGGCCGCTACTGCCCACCGCATACGTTAAGCCTGGTGTTGTTGCCACTCGTTGCCTTCGATGCAAATTGCAATCGGCTCGGCATGGGCAAGGGATACTACGATCGCACCTTTGCCTTCAGGCGTCTAAGCGCGCGACACCGTCCGGTCATGGTCGGGCTGGCGCATGAATGCCAGCGCGTTGAACGGCTGGAGGTGGAAGCCTGGGATCTGCCCCTGGACGGCATCGTCACGGACCAGCACTGGTACCGAAGCCAGGGTCCTGGATCAGCCCAGCGCGACGCCTGACAGCCTTTACAGGAATCCGCTTTGCGCAACCGAGCTGATGAGCAGGCCGGCTCCGAACAGCACAAACAACAAGATCAGCAAATCTGGCTTTTTCTTCATGAAGACCCCCGAGAGTAGTCGGTAAAACGCCAGCTTAAATGGACTTTTTATATTGTTTTTTATGTGTACTTCGTAAACACCTGAACTATATGAAGTTTTTTTGAGGGTTACAAGTACTTTTATAAGGTCCGTCAACTCGCGCTTCAACACAGGCTCGAATAGACTGCTGCCCGAACCCGCCTACAGGAACCAGATCCATGGACCAGAACCAGCTCAAACAGGCTGTCGCCCGCGCCGCCTTCGACTATGTGAAATCCCGGTTACGCAGTGACAGCGTCATCGGCGTTGGCACCGGCTCGACCGCTAACTTCTTCATCGATGAACTCGCCACCTTGAAAAACGATATCAGCGCAACGGTCGCCAGCTCGGAAGAGAGCGCGCGCAGGCTGAAAGCGCACGGCATCCAGGTGGTCGACCTCAACTCGGTGGCCCAGATA
>JBEGWB010000045.1:0-3002 GCA_041178065.1 Pseudomonadota bacterium
GCGGAGCCGAAGCAACAAAGCACTCGCGGACAAAAGAACATCCTCCCGTACTTCATGAAATCATTTCCCGCGAATTAGCGAAGAACTATTTTTTGCGCTACAGCAAGCGCTGCAAGCGACGCGCGAACCATTCCTTCAGGCGTAGCGCAAGCGCGCGCTGCTTCCAGGTGTCCGCCGTGATTTCGCGTGAATCCTTCATGTCGTCGGCGAAGGCCTGCAGCATCTGGTGGCCAAAATCGACGCCGAGCACGACAGCGTTGACTTCATCGTTGTCGGCGAAGCTGCGCCAGTCGAGGTTGCTGGAGCCGACGGTGGACCAGGTACCGTCGATCACCGCGGTCTTCGCATGCAGCAGGGCGTCCATGTGCTCGTAGATCTGCACGCCGGCATCGAGCAGCATCGCGTAGTTGGAGCGCGCGGCATGGAATACGAGGCCGGAATCGGAATAGCTCGGCAACACGAGGATCACGTCGACGCCGCGCTTCGCCGCATCCATCAGCGTCTGCATGAACTGCGGGTCCGGCACGAAGTAGGCATTGGTGATGTACACCGAGCGCTCGGCATTGCCGATGGCGGAGATCAGGGTCAGGTACATCTGGCTATACGGATCGTCGGGCGTGCTGCCGATTGCGCGTACGATCTCCGTGCCGGCCGGTTCGAGCCTGGGGAAATAGTCGCGCGCGGTGAGCGGCTCGGCCTGCTGTTTCTGCCAGGTGTCGAGGAACAGCTTCTGCAGTTCGCCGACCACGGGCCCTTCGAGCTGCAGGTCGGTGTCGCGCCAGGGTCCGCCATCGCCGCCACCTGAACCAAACGAGCCGCTGCTGGAGTACACGCTGCTGATGTTGATACCCCCGAGGAACGCAACGCGGCCGTCGACGATCAGTAGCTTGCGGTGGTCGCGGTTGTTGAAGCGCCACGGCGCGCGCGCCGCGAAGGGATTCAGCGGGTTGAATTCGAGTACGTGCACGCCGCCTTGCTGCAGGCGTTCGAAATAGGCATCGGGCGTGTGTAATGCGCCGAAGCTGTCGTAGATGAGGTTGACCTGCACGCCAGCGGCCTGGCGTTCGAGCAACAGGTTGGCGAACTCGCGACCGACTTCGTCATCCTCGATGATGTAGAACTCGAAGTTGATATGGTCGGTGGCGCCGCGAATGGCGGCGAACATTGCGGCGTAGGTGGCCGGACCATCCTGCAGCAGCGTGGCCTTGTTGCCGACGAGCAGCGGGCTGTCGGTAATGGCCTGCTCGAGCGCGATCTGCCGGTCGAGGATGTCGATGTCGCCGGACTCGCGCTTCAACAACTCGACGATTGCCGCGTTGCGCCGCTCGGTCATCGGGCCAAGCGCCGTCTCGAACTGCGCGCGCTGGCCCGAGTGGCGCGCAATCAGCGCCTTGTAGTCCGGCAGCGAGGAGCAGGCAGAGAGCAAGAGGCACAGGCCCACCAGCATGCTGAGCACAGGGGTTTTCCAGCGGCCGCGTTGCGGGACTGCACGGAATCTGTCGATGAGCTGCACCTGCCGGGGTCCGTGAATGGGAATCAAAGCTCGACAGTGATGATGTGGCAGGCCGGCCGTAACCGACATCCAGTGTTCCCCGTACCCGACCGCAGGGAATGCTTGGCACGTCGATATCACCGGCCGCACCTAAATGGGGTCAGAGCCCATTTGTTTTGTTAAGAGTTTCGCTAATTGGGCTCTGACCCCATTTGTTTGCCTTTCACTGCCTTGGCAAAGCTTCATGCGAGCGCCCTGTGTATTCAAAAATGTTTGCCAGTAGTTCGTTGGCATCTGGCGCGCAACCGAACTGGACCGTCATGGACACCTGCCGGCAATCTGGCTAGGCTGTGGGCGCTCGCATTTTTCCGGTGAACATAAGGACAACAGATGAAACACAGATTCCTTGTCGGCGCGGCCCTGTCGCTGCTGGCGACCCAGCAACTCAATGCCGCCGCCGCACCGGCGCCTGTCGAAGCGAAAGAAATAGCGCCGGGCCTGTACCTGGTGCTCGGCGGCGGTGGCGCCAACAGCGTGATCCTCACCGGCGCTGAAGGCACGCTGGTGGTCGATGCCAAGCTCGATCTCGCATCGGCGCAGGCCGAGCTCGCGGTGCTGGACGGATTGACGCAGGTGCCAGTGCGTTACCTCATCAACACGCATGTGCATCCCGACCACACCGGCGGCAACGAAGCCTACGGCGATCGCGGCGCGGTCATCATCGCGCGTGAAGAAACGCGCGCGATCCTCGCCGCCGGTCAACGCGGCGGTCCGCCGGCGCCGCCAGCCGCGCTGCCGACGCTGACCTTCGATAGCCAGCCGCTGACCCTGCACCTCAACGACGAAACCATCGTCATACGCCCCGTGCCTGCCGCGCACACGACCGACAACAACATCGTGCAGTTCGTCGATGCCAACGTGTTCCAGCTCGGCGACGTGTTCAGCGCCGCGCGTTATCCGCTCGCCGCAGGCGGCACCTTCCAGGGTTTCATCGACACCGCCGACCAGGTGCTGGCGATGGCCAATGAAGAATCACGCTTCATCCCCGGCAACGGCGACATCGAGGATATCGCCGCACTGCGCGCCTGGCGCGACATGCTCGTCGCCGTGCGCGACAGCGTGGCCGCGCTCGTCAAGGAAGGGAAGACCGTTGAAGAAGTCACGGCTGCGGCGCCGACTGCCGCATTCGACGCGACCTACGGCACACCGGAACGCATGTTGCCCGGCCTGTACCAGGAACTGAAAGGCGCACAGTAAAGGCAAAGCCTCGGGAAATTCGCAAAACTGGCTGATTTTGGCGGCTATTGGAGCGTGAAGGTGTTGCGGTGTATTGCCGCTGCATCGACCTCGCCACGCTAGATGAGCAGCCCGGCGCTGTGCTTCGTCTTCATGCGGTGACTTTGGCTGCGAGCGCCGCGATGATGTCTTCGGGCAGCACGCCGATGTCGACGAGCTCGATGGCTTCGTCGCGCTGCGGGCCTTCCATGCGTTCGAGCTGATCCGCCAGTTG
>JBEGWB010000046.1:0-5416 GCA_041178065.1 Pseudomonadota bacterium
GGCCTGCTGGCGAACATCGCCGATGCATCGAAGGTTGCGCCACTGCAGGACTGGGCGCTGAAACTCTACGAAAGCCGCCAGTTGAATTTTCTGCGCAGCGACCCGACGTACGTCGATTGCCGCCCACCGGCAGGCCCGCGCAAATTCCTCGATCCCTATGGCGTCCAGTTGCTCGAGGACAGACCGCTCGATCGCATCTTTGTCGTCGCCGGTGGCGGTAACCACGACTGGCACCTGATCTACACCGACGGCCGTGCGCTCGACGGTGAAGAGTTCTTCCTCGATGCCGGCAACCTGCTCTACTACGGCCGCAACAGCGCGCGCTGGGAAGACGATACCTTCATCATCGAGTCGGAAGGCTACAACGAAAAGTTCTGGCTGCCGGGCGGACTGCCGCACAGCGAGCAGATGCATGTCACCGAACGCCTGACGCGCGTCGACTATGGCACGCTGAACTACGAGATCACGATCGACGACCCCGGCACCTACACGCGTCCGTGGTCCGCGAGCTGGAGCCTCAAATGGCTCGAAGGCAACGATCCACCTGAACATTACTGCCAGGACAATCGCCTGTAATTCGCCACTTCATGGACTCAGCGGCGTGGCAAGGCGCTGAAAAAAATCACCTGCCCTCGCCCGGGTCGTCCGCTTCACGTCGTTTACGCGCGGTCCCCGGGATTCTTGCCAGGTAGCGCATCGTATCGACGAGTTGCATCACGATCAGCGTCGCGATCGGTAGTGCGACCATTACCAGGAACAGGCCAAAGAAGACCTGCGTGAACGGCGACAGCGAGCGAAACCAGGCCAGCAGATCGCCTTCAGGCATGGCTCAGTCCGGCAGCCGGAAGACGTATAGCGCGTTGCCCTTGTCGGGGAAACGAATCTGCGGCGTCAGGATCGAGGGCACGATGCGCGGACTACCGCCGCCGAGACCCGCCGATACCGCAACATACTGTTTTCCGTCGACGCTAAAAGTGATCGGGAAGCCCTGCGCCGAGGTGCCGAGCCGCGTTTCCCACAGCACTTCGCCAGTCCTGACGTCATGTGCTCGGAACCGGCGGTCGAGATCGCCGACAAAGAGTACGTTGCCAGCGGTGCTCAGCACGCTTGTCAAATACGACGCCGGTTGCTCGAAGGACCACTTCTCTTCCAGCGTATCGATGTCGTAGGCGCCGAGCTTGCCGACCTTCTCTTCCTTGCCTTCCTGCGGGAACCAGCGGCGCGACACCGCCGCGCCACCGCCGCCTTCGACGAATTCGATCTCCTCGGCCTTCATGTCGACACAGCTCTGGCTCAGTGGAATGATCAGGCTGTTCGTATCCTTGTGATAACTCATCGCCTGCCAGTTGTGGCCACCGGCGCTCGAGGGGCAACCGCCGACCCACTCGCCGAACTGGTGTTCGGCGATGTCGGCGCGATAGGTCGGCCGGCCGGTGTCGGGGTCGAACGATGAGAACATGTTCTGGAACACGGTCTCCTTGTGGCCGAGGTATTGGCCGGTTTCACGATCGAGTTTCCACAGGATGCCGTGCTTGCCGGCAGAGAACACGAGCTTCCGGTCGCCTGCGTCGATCAGCACGCGCTCGAACACTTCGTCCAGGTCCATGACTTCGCCGGGCACGTGCTGGTAGTGCCATTTCAGCGCGCCGCTATCGCCGTCGAGCGCGAGCGTCGAATTGGAATACAGCGCGGCGTCGGCCACGCTCATGCCGCGACTGACGGGCATCCAGGGCTTCGGTTGCGATACGCCGATGTAGACGGTGTTCGTTTCCGCGTCGTAGCTTGGCGTGATCCACGTGTCGTTGCCGGCACGGAAGGTGTCGGCAACATTGTTCCAGCTATCGCCGCCGGGCGTGCCCGTGCGTGCAACCGTGTCGAACTTCCACAGGAAGGAGCCATCGTCGGCGTCGTAGGCGCTGACGAAACACTTCTCTTCGCGGAATGTCGTGCAGTTGCCCATGCCGGTAAAAATCTTGCCGTCCGCAACGAGCGGTCCGCTCGAATTGCTGAAGCCTTCGCTGACGCCGATCTTTGAGGTCCACAGCAATTCACCATTCTCCGCGCTCAGCGCAGTGATGATCGCGCCGGGCGTATTGACGATCAGCTTGTCCTGGTAGATCGCCATGCCGCGCATCGTGCCGCCACGGCCGCCGAGGCGATGCTCCCAGATCAGGTCGCCCGTGTCCGCAGTCAGCGCCTGGATGACGTTGCCTGGGTTGTAGATATACATCACGCCGTCGCGCACGAGTGGCGACAGCTGGTTCGTTGCATCTTCGTTCAGCGTCCACACCCAAGCGAGCTGCAGGCCCTTGACGTTGTCGGTGTTGATCCCGGCGAGCGTGCTGTAGCTGTGCGCCTGCAGGTTGCCGCGGTGCACGATCCAGTCGTTGGGATCAGGATTGATGAGTTCCGCGTCGCTGACCGGCACGAAGTTTGGCACGGTGCCCGGCACCGTCACGCCGATCGGACCTTCGTCAGCGGCTGCGCCCTCCGCAATCACCATCGGCGCGGCGGACGCCACCGGATCGGTGACCGAGCTGATTTTCAGCGGGCTTTCCAGGCCCAATGGATTCACGCCGGGCAAGCCGCCATTCATCGCCAGGATGTACGCGACGATGTTGAGATAGGTTTCCTGCGACAGGCCGCCGGCATTCGTCGGCGGCATTGCCGTGCGGATCGCTTCGGTGAGTTCGCCGACGCTGCGTTCGCCGAACGAGCTGAGAAAACGTTCGCCGCGCAGCGGCGCGATTGGACCGACGCCGGCCATGTCGGGCTGGTGACACCCGGTCGCGCAGTTCAGCAGGTACTGGTTCTGTCCCTCCGCCTGCTGTTCGAGCGAAAAGGCCGGAGTTACCGTCGGGTCGGGATCCTGTGCGACCGCGCCGCCCGCAACGGCGAGCGCGAGCGTTGCCAGCACGAATCCCCGGGTAAAGCGCGAAGCTGAATCAGACTGCCTTGCCATACTGTCCCCTCACTATTTTTGTTGTTGTTCTGCGTTTGTGGTTCTTGCGGGCTGCTTGTCGTTCTATTCGTTCTATTCGTTCTATTCGTTCTATTCGTTATTGGTTCTATTGCGTTCGGCCGATTGCCGTCAGCAGTTCTGACTTTTGCTGGAACGGCGGCTGTGGCGGACGGTGGATCGGGATGAACTGCGTGTAGTCCAGACCAAGCCGCTCGAGTTCATCCGCGAGTAGCCGCAGGAAGGGATGGCCGCCTGGGTAATTGCCGCCGAACTGCGGGCTGATCCACGGCTGCAGCATGTCGGCTTCGACGATCGCCTTGATCGATGGCAGGTAGGCCACCAGCATGTCATCGGCGTGGGAATTGCCCTGGATACGGTGCAGATGCAGCTGCTGGGTTTCGTCGGACAGTGCAAAAAAGTCACCGACGCCCATGACGTCCACCGGCACCTGTGGGACATCCGTTTGCGCTAGCGTGCGCGGATTCGCGAGCGCCTCCTTGAAAAACCCGACGTTGACATTGTGCGTCACGATCGTCGCGCCTTCGGCGGCAAAGGCGCGCAGGCCTGCGGTGTGGTCGAAGTGGTTGTGCGTTGGGATCACATAACGGATCGGCTTGCCCGGAATCGCTTCCTTGACCTGCGCAATCAGTTCCGCTGCGCGCGCATCGTTTTGCAGGCCATCGATGACGACGCTGTAACCGTCGAATTCGACGAACACGCCCTGATACGCGCCGTGGCTGACGAAGATCCCGGGACCGACTTCGACAACACCGGTCAGCGGCGCAGCCCCCTGCGCGGCGCCAGCGCCCGTGGCGGCGGCCGGACGCGCCGGCGCTTCGGCGCTTGCGGTGGTATTGGGCGTCACGGAATCGATGCTCAGATCGAGTATCGCGTTGCCGCCCTGCTTGTGCACGAGACGCGCCGGAAACATCACACCGTTAAAGTCGCGGTAATCGCTGAACTCGGCTTCGACGAGCATGTCGCCATACACAGTATTATCGATGCGCGTTTCGATGCGCTCGGGCAAGAGCTCGGCATTGAAATGGCCAACGAAGGGATAGCTCACGCCGTTTTCCACGACCATGAACTCGGCCTTCCAGCCATTAGCGTCGGCGCTCAGCGTCGCAGCCTTATCGGCCGCGAGTTCCACAAAGCCTTGCGGTGTCAGCCACAGCGGCAGCTGGGACGCCAGCGGCGACATGGGTGTGATGCTGCTCTGCTGCGGTGCCGCGGCAGCGTCAGGTTGCGCGCCGCAACCACCGATGCGATCGGGGTCCAGTCCAGCGCGGCGTTGCGCGTTTTGCACGGAGAGTCCGGCAGCGAAATCGAACACGCGGCGGTAGTCGCGCAAGTCCCAGCGTGCCCAGCCGGCGTCGATGCGCCACGGTTGTCCGAGGCAGGCTTCCCAGCCATTGGCGGTGAATTCGAGTCTTGTCACTTGTTCGCTGTGCAGCGCGGCACGCGCAGCTGCGGCGAAGTCGGCGAAAGTGGCGAAGTCCTGCTGCGCCTCACTGAGCGGAGACAGTGCTACCGTGAACAACAAGGGGATGCGGAGCCACTTGAGAGGCGCGGTGTTGCCCAAAGCAGCGGATGACAGCGACATGCGATTTCCCCCTATTTGTTTTTGTGTTCTGCACGCAATTTAGCATGTCGCGTGAGCGCGGCGAAATCCGCCGCGCCTTGGCGCCGCTATTCTCAAATGCTTCGGCCTGACCGCCGTAATTTGAGCATAAGCGCCTGTTTTCTGCCTCATTGATCACCTCAACCGCTTGCCTGCCGCGCACGGCTGTCGTCGCTTCGCTAGCGTTTGGCGCGGACCGAGGCCCGGATGACCAGCACGACTCCGGCGAGGATGATCCCTGCGCCGAGCAGCATGTGCAGCGTGACTTCTTCATCGGCTAGCAACCAGCCGAGGAATACCGCCACCGTGGGATTGACGAAGGCATAGGTCGAGATGCTTGATGCCGAGGCGTTCTGCAACAACCACACGTAGGCGGAAATGGCGATCATTGAACCGAACACCATCAGATAGGCAAAACCCGCGAGGGACAGGGTCGACACGGCGCTCAATTCGAACTGCGCGGTTTCGTTTAGTATCAGCGAGGTCAGCAATAGCGCGAGCCCGCCCCCGATCATCTGGCAGGCTGCCGACATGAATATCGACGGCGGATGCCGGAAGGTTTTCGAATAGATCGACCCGAGCGCCCAGGTCAACGAGGCAAGCAAGACCATCAGCGCGCCAGGTAAATGGATCTCGCTGCCGGCGACACTACCTGGATCCAGCAGCAACACCGTGCCGGCGATGCCGAGCGCGATGCCGCACATCGCCATGCCGCGCGGCTTCGGTCCATTCGCCCAGAGCCAGTCAAAGAGCAACAACCACAGCGGCAGCAAGGCAACCAGCAAGGCGGCAAGGCCGGACGTGATGTACTGCTCCGCCCATACGACGAAGCC
>JBEGWB010000047.1:0-21768 GCA_041178065.1 Pseudomonadota bacterium
GAGGATGAACTCGACGACGACCTGGAGTCCCCCGCCGAAATCGACGACGAGGACGAGGACGAGGACGAGGACGAGGACGAGGACGACGATTACGACGACGACGATGATGATCTCGACGACGACGACGACGATGACGATGACGATGACGACGACGACGAGGAAGAGGACGAGGACGAGGAGGAAGACGAGGAAGAAGACGAACTCGACGAACTCGAAGGTCTTCCCGAAGACGAGTGGGGCAGCGAGGAAGAAACCGATGCCCTCGTCGACGACTACGAGAATGAGCCGATGCCACTCCATGGCGTCTATGAGAAAGCGGCAGAGAAGGCGGCTAATCAGCTCGAGAAGGCCGCCGGACAGCTCGACAAGGTGGCCACACAGGCCGCCAGTCAGCTCGATCGGGTAGCGAACCAGGCGGCGACGCAATTCGACAAGGTTGCGAGCCAGGCGGCTACCCGCTTCGACAAGGTGACGAGCCAGGCCGCGACGCAATTCGACAAGGCGGCCAGCCAGGCCGCCAGCCATTTCAATCGACCACCGCGCCAGAGCGCGACGCGCATTGAACCCGGCTTTGGCGACGATGCGAGCGGTCTCAGCGAAAGCTTCGATGAACAGGCCTTTAGCGAAGACTTTTCGGCAACATGGGTCGACGAGGCCGATGCAGTGGATGCGGCGGAACCGCTTGCACCGCGCGCTGAGCCGCGCGCGCCGCAGCCGCAGCCAGCGCCCGGCAAGAAAGAGCAGGGCGAGCTTTTCCGTGATGTTCGCGATCCCGATGCCAGTCGGGACGCCGCAGCATCACGTGAAAGCTCGCGCAAGGGCGCGCGCGAAGGCTCGCGGCAAGAGAAAGGCCTGATGGCTGCCTTCCACAAAGCCGTTCCCCGCTCACAGCCCACGGCCGGGTCGGCACCGCAGGCCTCGGGACCGCAGGAGGTCATCGTCATCAATGTCATGGCGCGCCCGGGCCACACGCTGCACGGCGGCGACCTGCTCGGCGTATTGCAGGAGCAGGGCATGCGCCTCGGTGAGATGAGCATCTTCCATCGCCACGTCGACACCAGCGTCGGCGAAGCGACGATGTTCAGCATGGCCAACATGGTCAAGCCCGGCACTTTCGATCTCACGAGAATTGACGAATTCACGACGCCGGGCGTCAGCTTCTTCCTGCAGATGCCGAACAAACTCGGCAATATGGCCTGCTTCGATCGCATGCTTGCCGCCGCCGCCGCCGTGCGCGACGCCTTCGATGCCGAGCTCAAAGACGAACACCGCAGCGTGTTCACGCGGCAGACCGTAGAACACTGCCGCCAGCGCGTGCGCGACTTCGAACTCAAACTGCTCTCCAGAAAGTAAATGAAGCCAGGCCCGAAAGCCGAGCTCGAGAGCCTGCGCCGGCAAGTCGAACACCACAACCGGCTCTACCACCAGCTCGACAAACCCGAGATCACCGACCAGGACTTCGACCGACTGTTCCAGCGCCTGCTGCAACTGGAAGCGGAGCATCCCGAACTCGTCACGCCTGATTCACCGAGCCAGCGCGTCGGCAGCGCTCCGCTTGGCAGCTTCGCGCAGGTGAAACACGCCAGGCCGATGCTGTCGCTCGACAAGGTCTTCGACGAAGAGGACCTGAAGCGTTTCGAAGAGCGCTGCAAGAAACGCCTCGGCGGCGATACGGACCTGGTCTACAGTTGCGAGCCCAAGATCGACGGCGTCGCCGTCAGCATCATCTACGAGAACGGCATTCTCGCGCGCGCAGCAACGCGCGGCGACGGCACGACCGGCGAAGACATCACGCACAACGTCAAAACCGTGAAGAGTATCCCGCTGCGGCTGGTCGGCGCGAGCATTCCGGCAGTGCTCGAAGTGCGCGGCGAAATTTTCATGACGAAGAGCGGCTTCGCCGCCATGAACCGCGACGCCGAGGCGAAGCAGGAGCGCACCTTCGTCAATCCACGTAACGCCGCGGCAGGCACGCTGCGACAGCTTGACTCGCGCATCACGGCAACGCGACCGCTGACGATGTTCTGCTACAGCGCAAGCGCTGGCAATGAAGGCGAGTTGCCCGATGAACTGGAAGCGATTTTCCAGCGCCTCGGTGCATGGGGCTTACCCTTGAATTCGCTGCGGCGCACGGTCAGCGGCATTGCGGAATGCCTCGCGTATTGCCATGAGGTACTTGCACAGCGCAATTCACTCGACTACGAAATCGACGGGGTCGTCGTCAAGGTCAACAGCCTCGCGCAGCAGCAGGCGCTCGGCATGAACGCGCGCACGCCGCGTTGGGCGATGGCGTACAAGTTTCCAGCCGAGGAAGTCGCGACGACGCTGCTCGATGTCGAATTCCAGGTGGGACGCACGGGCACGATCACGCCAGTCGCGCGGCTCGAGCCGGTTTTCGTCGGTGGCGTTACCGTCAGCAACTCCACGCTGCACAACATGGATGAGGTCGAACGCCTTGGCATTCGCATCGGTGACAAGGTCATCATCCGCCGTGCCGGCGACGTGATTCCCAAGATCGTCATGGTCATGCGCGATCAGCGGCCGGCGCAGACGCGCGTTATCGTCGCGCCTGAACGCTGTCCGGTCTGCGACTCGCCTGTGCTCAAGGACGAAGGCGAAGTATCGCTGCGCTGCAGCGGTGGTCCGGTGTGCCAGGCGCAGCTTGAGCAGTCGCTGATCCACTTTGCCTCGCGCACGGCAATGGATATCGAGGGGCTCGGCAGCAAGCTGGTGGAGCAGCTGGTCGCGCAGACGCTCGTCATGAATCTCGCCGACATTTACAAACTCGACGAAGCTACGCTGACGAACCTTGAGCGCATGGGCGCGAAGTCAGCACAGAACCTGCTCGCCAACATCGACCGCAGCCGCACGGTCAGCCTGCCACGTTTCCTCTATGCGCTCGGTATCCGCGATGTCGGTGAAGCAACAGCGCTGAATCTCGCGAATCACTTCGGTAGTATCGAAGCCCTGCTCAATGCGAGCGAGGCGGCGCTGATCGAAGTCCCGGATGTCGGCCCCGTGGTCGCCGGGCGTGTCGCGGAATTCTTCGCCGAACCACGCCACCGCGCACTGTTGCAGCAATTGCTCGATGCCGGGGTGCGGCCAGCCGAGCAGCAGGTAGCACCGCGCGAAAGCTTGCCGCTCGCCGGCGAGACCTGGGTCGTCACCGGCACGCTCGAAGCGCTGGATCGCAACCAGGCAAAAGCCGTGCTGCAACGACTCGGAGCGAAGGTGGCCGGCAGTGTGTCGGCCAGGACCACCTGCGTTGTCGCTGGCCCCGGTGCCGGCTCGAAACTGGCAACGGCCGAGTCGCTAGGCATCAAGGTTATCGACGAAGCGGAGTTCCTCGCCCTGCTCGCGCGGCACGACAGCGCTGTCGAAAAAGCGTAAAGTGGCCGCGTCGTTTGCTGCTGGGAAAACAGACCGTATGCTGTCTGTTGTAAAGAACTCCACATCGCTGTTAATCATTTCACTGCTGCTCAACGCCTGCGCTTCGCCTCCACGCAACACCGGCAATATTTGCAGCGTGTTCGAGGACAAGCGCAACTGGTTCAATGCCGCGCGCGAATCGCAGCAGCGCTGGAGCGTGCCGATTCCGGTGACGATGGCCTTCATCCAGCAGGAGTCCGGTTTCCGTAGCAGGGCGCGGCCGCCGCGTACGCGCATCCTTGGCCTGATCCCTGGTCCGCGGCCGTCGAATGCCTTCGGCTACGCGCAGGCACTGGAGAGCACGTGGAAGGATTACGAGCAGGCGACCGGCAACAGGTCCGCGAGCCGTTCCAATTTCGCCGACGCCGTCGATTTCATTGGCTGGTACAACAACATGTCTTATCGCACGAACAACATCGCAAGCAACGACGCGCACAGCCTTTACCTTGCGTATCACGAAGGCAACACGGGCTTTGCGCGCCGCAGCTTCGAGGGCAAGCAGTGGCTCATCGACGTTGCCAGCAAGGTGCAGGCGAACACGAATCTGTATGAGCGCCAGCTTGCCGGCTGCGAGCGCGACCTGAACCGGAGCTGGTACGAGCGACTGTTTTCCTTGAACCTGAGTAACGGGCACGCAGGCGTGAATGGCAGTGCAGGGCGGTCTGGCGCCGAAGGCTCCTTGAATCCGCGCGCCGGTCATTCAGCGGCGGTGCGCGCTTGAGCTGGTGGGGCAAACTGCTGGGCGGGACCTTCGGCTTCATGCTGGGGGGGCCGCTGGGCGCCATTCTCGGCGCCTCGCTCGGCCATAACTTCGACCGCGGCCTGGGTCTGCTCGATGGTCGGTCGGTGGAGCAGCTGTCGGACTTCGGCGTCAACGATGTGGAGCGCATCCAGTCCGCCTTCTTCACGGCGACCTTCAGCATGATGGGGCATCTCGCGAAAAGCGATGGCGCCGTCACACCAGCGGAAATCGCCGTGGCCGAATCCGTGATGCAGCAGATGCGGCTGAGCCCACAGCAGCGCAAGGTCGCGATCAGCCTGTTCGAGAAAGGCAAGCAAAACGATTTTCCGGTACGCGACATACTGCAGCAGTTCCGGCAGGAGTGTCAGCGGCGCAACAACCTGCTGCAGATGTTCATGGAGATTCTCATTGTCACGGCGCTGGCCGATGGCAACCTCAAGTCCGCCGAGCGCCAGATACTCGACACTACTGCCGCGGCGGTTGGTTTCACGCAGCAGGAGTTCCAGACGATACTGCGGCGCCTGCAAGCCAGTCAGCAAATGCACGGCAAGCAGGAAAGCGCCGAGTCGCGCCTGCATGAGGCTTATCGCCTGCTCGGCCTCGACAGCAATGCGGATGATGCGACGCTGAAGCGCGCCTATCGGCGCCTGATGAACCAGCACCATCCCGACAAGCTCGTCGCCAAGGGGCTGCCGCGCGAAATGATGGACATGGCCAATCGCAAGACCCAGGAAATCAAGGCAGCCTACGAGTTGATCAGGGCCTCACGCGGCTGAGAGCTTGCGTCGCGGCCTTAAATGGGGTCAGAGCCCATTTGTTTTATTAAGACGTCTGGCTAATCGACCGCGCATAGGCTCTGACCCCATTTGGCTCTGGTCTTAACAAAACAAATGGGCTCTGACCCCATTTAGCGCCCACGGGATTTGAGCTGCTGGTGGTTCTGCCCGACACGCCGAGGCCTTTGTTCGCTGCAGTCGCGGGCTCAGCGCAAAAAGCAAAAAAAAGCCCGGGCTTTGAGGCCGGGCTTGATAGGGAGAGCTATGACTGGTGATCGGGGCAATGTCCACAACCCGGTCACCGGACATTAAGAGCCTGGCCGCGGGCCAAAGTTCCTCGCGCTGAAAAATATCGCGCCCGCCGCGTCACAGCACGCGAATATCCAGGCCCAGCTTTTCGAGGTCGGCCTGGTTCGTCTTGCTGCTGACGATCCCGATGCTGGCCTGCAGCGGATCGGCAAGATAACGGCGCGTCACGTCCACGAGCTGTTCGACGGTGACGTTCAGCACACGCAGGCGGAAGCGCGCGCGCTGCGCCTTGTCGCGGCCGAACAGTTCATTGTGGAAAGCCTGCTTCGCACTGCCGGCGGGAGACGCCGGTTTGTCGAGACTCGAGATCACCCCAAGGATCGCTTCCTCGAGTGGGCCGTACTCGTGCGATGTCACCAGCATCCAGTCGATCGCGCGGCGGAAATCCTCCAGCGTCTCAGTCAGGCGCGGATCGCGGTATGAGTAGAAGCGGAACGAAGCCGAACCGGAATCCTGGGAGGCGCCGCCGCCGTAAGCGCCACCCTGTTCGCGGATGGCGCGGTGCAGGAAGCCATTGCGCAGGAAACCGCCGAGCACCGTCAGCGCCGCGGCATCCGCGTGTCCCGAGGGAACGGTGGGGAAGGCCATCGCGCAGAAATTCACCTGCGTGCTCGTCAGCCAGGCTTCCCGCGCCTGGCCGCGGATATGCGGAAGACCAAACTCGCTTGTGCTCGCGGGCTTCGCCTGCGGCCACGTATGCTGCAGTGCGGCGAGCAGGGGCTGTTCTTCGGATGCTTCCGCGACCAGTAGCGTCTGCCGGTCACCGCTCAGCACTTTCGCGTGCAGCGCTGCCATCGATGCCGCGAACGCGGCGAGCTGGTCCTCGTCGTCGAGGCGCTTCACCAGTTCCTTGAAGCTTTGCAGGCCGGCAAGTCCACCGGTGCGATGCGTCAATTCCGACAGCGGACACATCTTGCTACACGCCGCGCCCATCGCCAGGCTATGACCCTGGCTCGTGATGCCCTGTTCGCGGCGGCCGAGGATCTGCTCCATCAATTCGTGGATGCGCGGCAGTTCATCGAAGCGGCAGCCGTGCAGCGTGTCGTGCATCAGACGCGTCAGCTCGTCCTGCTTGCGATACAGCGCCTTGCTCGACACTACCATGTACCCCTGCACCTCTTGCTCGCTGTCGAGGCGATTGCGCATCGAGGTATAGGCCGAGATGCCGCCAGAGACCGCGGCCTGCTGCGCCTGCACCTCGAGATACGAACGCTTGCCAATACCGACCTCGGGCACGCAGCTCGTGAAGTGCGACAGCAGCGCGCTTTCGTCGGCGCTGAGTTTCGGCAGCGCGATGAGCACCTGCTGGTAGCTGATGCCATTGGTGCCCTGCGGATAAAAGCTGACAGGCATCGGCGCGTTGTCGATGCGTTTGCGTTCCGGCCACTTGATGTCCGCCGGTACGTCGCTCAGCTCGACCTTCGGCAGGATCGACACGTCCGGCTGGCTGTTCTGCCGTTCCTGCAAGGCCTGCGCCTGCGTAACGATGCGCTCCTTGTCGGCCGGGGTCAGCGTGTCCTTGATCGAGGCAAGGCGCGCTTTTTCACGCGCGGCGGTTTCGGTGGCAAGCGTCCTGTCCGGATGCACCGCCAGCGTCAGCCGATGCGGATTGTCGAGCAGGTACTCACGGATCAGGTTCGGAATGTAGTCGGGATTCCTGATGTCTTCTTTCAGCTGGTCGAGCACGGGATCGATATCGAGCAAGTCGATCGGATCGCCGCGATGCGTCGCCGACGACAGCGCCGACAGGATCAGTTGCAGCCCGTAAGGGTACGAGTCACCGCTGATTTCGCGCTGGTGCAGTTCCAGCATGTGCAGCGCGGCTTCGACCTTGTCCTGTTCGATGCCTTCATCGGCCACTTTACGCAGCGTATCGAAGATCAACTGTTCGACCGCGTCGGTGCTGTCGGTGGCGCAGCCTTCGAGGCCGCAGATGAAACTCATCTCGCGGAACGAATCCTCGAGACCGCACAGCGACGAGGGCGAACGCCCGAGCTCGGAGGTCTCGAGCACATGCATCATCGGGCTCGCGCTGTTGTCCAGCAGCACGGCGCTGAGCAGTTGCGCCTTGTACAGATCCTCCAGGCTCGTGCTCTTGCCCAGCAGCCACGCCACCATGACATGCGACTTGTCGTCGATATCGTCTTCATCCAGCGGGTAATGCCCCTCGACGCGCCGAGGCGCCGTGAAGCGTTGCTCGTCGCCAACGGCGATATGCACATCGAGCTTGCTGAACTCGTGCAGCGCAAGGGCTTCGAACTTTTCCTGGTGCGCGCGCGCCGGGATGTCGCCGAAGGTCATGAAGATTGCGTTGCTCGGGTGGTAATGGGTGCGATAGAAGTGAACGAGCTCGTCGTAGCTCAGGTCGGGGATGTCGGCCGGATCGCCGCCGCTGTTGTAGTGATAGGTCGTCGTCGGGAACAGGTTCGCGGTCAGCACCTGCCATATATAGGAGTTCGACGAGCTCATCGCGCCTTTCATTTCATTGAACACGACGCCTTTGTATTCCAGCTCGCTATCGGGGTTGCTCGGGTCGGCGAACTCGAGCCGATGGCCTTCCTGCATGAAGTCGAGTTCGTTGAGGTTCGAGAAGAACACCGCGTCGAGGTAGACCTCGAGCAGGTTGTTGAAGTCTTTGCTGTTCTGGCTCGCGAAGGGATACGCGGTCCAGTCGCTGCTCGTGAACGCGTTCATGAAGGTGTTCATCGAACGGCGAATCATCATGAAGAAGGGGTCGCGCACTGGGAAACGGCGGCTACCACACAGCGCCGTGTGTTCCAGGATATGCGCGACGCCGGTCGAATCCATTGGCACCGTACGGAGCGCGACGAGGAAGACGTTCTCCGGGTTGTCGCTGGCAAGATGGAAGTGCGTGGCGCCGGTGACGCGATGCGCGTACTCCTCGACGGTCAGATTGAGCGTGGGCAGAAAACGGCTGCGTTTGAAAATGAAGGAAGGTGCTGCCTGTGCAGCTGCGGGAGTGGTGGCGGACGAGGCGGTGGTGTTGGCGCCGGAGGACTGCATCGGGTCGTAATTCCTGTAAAGAGCTGGGCTTCTGGCATGCTAAAGCGGATCGCTGGACAGCACAATCTGGCAATTTCCCGGTAGAATGCGCCGCCTCCCATCGACCGGACCGCCCATGACCACGACCTCAGCAAATACCGCCAGAACCATAGCGCGCGTCGGCTGCGTACAGTGGCGCATGCGCCGTTTCAGCTCTGCCGACGAGTTCCTGCAGCAGGTCGACCTGCAGGTCCGCGCACTGGCGTCCTACAAGTGCGACGTTGCCGTATTCCCCGAGTTTTTCAGCGTGCCGCTGACGGGTCTGTGGCCGCAACTGGATACCGCGGCCTCGATGCGGGAACTGGCGCGCCTGACGCCCGAACTCGTCAAGACCATCGCGCGCATGGCCACCGCGAACAACATCAACGTCATCGCCGGTTCGATGCCGCTGCTCGATAACGGCAAGCTGTACAACGTCAGCTGCCTGTGTCGCCGCGATGGAAAGGTCGAAGTGCAATACAAGCTGCATCCGACGCCGGGCGAAGTCACCGACTGGCAGATGCAGGGCGGCCAGGCGCTGCGCAGTTTCGATACCGACTTCGGCCGCATCGGCATTTTGATCTGCTACGACGTGGAGTTTCCCGAGTTGCCGCGCTTGCTGGCGGAGCAGGGCATCGACATCCTGTTCGTGCCTTTCTGGACCGACAGCAAGAACGGTTATCTGCGCGTGCGTCTCTGCGCGCAGGCGCGTGCCGTCGAAAACGAATGCTACGTGGTGCTCGCCGGCAGCGTCGGCTGCCTGCCCGAAGTGCCGAGCATCGACAATCAGTACGCGCAATCGGGCGTGTTTTCGCCCGCGGACATCGGGTTTCCGCACGACGCGATCGTGGCCGAAGCCACCGCGAACATCGAAACCACGCTCGTCGCCGACCTCGATCTGGCGAAACTCCAGACGCTGCGCATAGCCGGTTCCGTACGCAACGCCGGCGACCGCCGCCGCGACCTGTACCGGGTCGACTGGCTGGGAAAAAAATAGGCTGCCAAAGCGCGTTTTTCGGATAGAATACGCGCCGCTTGTCCCACTCCCGCACGCCGGTATAGCTCAGTTGGTAGAGCAGCGCATTCGTAATGCGAAGGTCGTAGGTTCGACTCCTATTACCGGCACCATCTTCCGTTTCAAATTCCCCGTCCGGCATCACTGGCCGTAGGCAATCTTCAGGTTATTGCTGGCCTTCTCGTAGAAGGAGGGCTTGAGCGTCAGTGCCTCCCGCAAGTAGGTTTCGGCGCGCTCGATGTCGCGGCGTAGCAAGGCGGCGTAACCGATGTTGTTTGCCGCAATCGATGGGTCGTATAACTCACTGTAAAGTTTCCGTGCGTCCTCATACCGCCCCTGCAGCGCGACGGCGAATGCCAGATTGCTGTGTGTAACGATCGAGTCCGGTGCAGTTTCAAGCGAGTCTCGCAACAGCTGCGCGCCGGCCTCTGCGTCGCCAGCGAGCACTTTCGACCAGCCCAGATTTGCCATAAGTACCGGGTGGCCCGGCACGATCTCGAGTCCGCGCTGGAAGTGCGCCGCAGCCTGAACGTACTCACTCTGCTCGTCGGCGAGTATGCCGAGACCGTTCCAGGCCGCCCAGCGACTGGCGTCTGACTGCAAGGCCCGGAACAGGTATTCCTGAGCGGCCACTGCATGACCTTCGGCGAGAGCCAGCAGCCCGAGGACTTCCAGCGCCAGAGCATCCGCGCCGTCAGCTATCAGCAATGCCTGCGCCGTGTCGCGCATGCGCAGGCTGTCACCTGTGATGGCATACATCCGCGTCAGCATGTGCAGTGCGTTGATTTTATGTTGCCCATCGAGAGCAAGTAGCGGTACCAATAGGGCCTGCGCCTCGTCCACTGCGCCGCCGTCTATCGCCAGCACCGCGGCCTCGAGCGCGCCAGCGGGTTCAAGCACTGTCTGTTGTGGCGGCAAACTTGCGCAGCCTGTGACGCTGGCAAGCAACAGCAAGACCAGCACGAGCTGCTGCGTGGATTTAACGGAAGTCATGTTGTGCACCACTCAGTGCAAGAGTCACTGCCTTTTCCATATCGACGGCGCCGATGAGGTCGCGGCCAATGAGCAGGCGCAGGTCAACCCAGTCGACGAGCCCAGAGCTTTCCACGATCGCCACGCTGGACACAGGCAAGCGCGCTGCCACGGTATCAGCGACCGCGCGGAAGCCAGGACGGTAATAAAGGATCGACGTGGCATAGCCGTAACTGTCGGCGTTGGTCAGCCTTACGACCTTGCCAACTCCCTGCTGCTGCAGGGCAGCGCGGACGCGTGACGCCATGCCGGCGATTCCATTTCCGTTGGACACCTCGATCCGCACGGAGGCGGGCAATACCTGCGCAAGGGATTCCGGACTCGCGAGCGGCATCGTCTGCAGTTCTGGCCGTAACTGCGCCGCGCTGCCTGCGGCGGAAACGAAGAGTTCCAGGGCGGCGGGCTCCTCCAGTGCCAGCGCGCGGCGCTGGTTGTCGCGCGCAGCTTGCTGTTCAGGATCACGCACCAACGCAAGCTCCAGATAACGCAGCGCCGCAGTGCGGCTGCCCTGCAAAATGTACGAGTATCCAATGTTATTCAGCGTCACCGCGGACTCGGGTGCGAGCGCTAGCGCCCTGAAAAAGTAACGCAGGGCTACATCGTGACGACCAAGCTGGTCGTAGCTGGCGCCGAGGCCATTGAGTGCGGCGGTGGAGGCAGGGTGGCGCGCAAGCTCCAGTTCGAGGTGCCGAATCGCTATACCGTAGTTGCCGCGACTGAAAGCGTCGCGCGATAGTTCAAGATCGGAGGGTGCGCGCGTCTCGACCTGCGCGTACTGGCCCGGGTGAGGCACCAACAATTCGCAGCCGCTGAGGAGTATTGCGCAGGCGATGGTAAAACCAGGCAAACCGACACGAAGGTCTTTCACGGCGAATCTCCGATTAGTTGGCAAAACTGTTGAGGATCTGCACGATAGCGGGCCCGAGTAGCACGAGGAAAAGCGCCGGGAAGATGCAGGTGACAATCGGAAATATCATCTTCACCGGAAGTTTCGCCGCGGTCTCCTTCGCGCGCTGGATGCGTTCCACGCGCATCTCCTCGGCGAAATTGCGCAGGGCCTGCGCGATGCTCGTGCCGAAGCGCTCCGCCTGAATCACGATGGTGGTCAAGGAATGCACCTGATCGATCTCCATGCGCTCAGCCAGCGCGCGGAACGCTTCGAGGCGCGTCTTGCCGGCACGTACTTCGAGTGAGATCAGCGCCAATTCAGATGCGAGCGCCGGGTGGCTGTAGCGCAGCTCGCGGGCTACTCGGTTCAGCGCCGCGTCGAGGCCAAGGCCTGCCTCCACGCATACAACCAGCATATCGAGCGCATCCGGAAAGCTCTCCAGGAAATCCTGGCGCCGCGCCCTTATCCTCCGCGCAAGCACAAGATCGGGAACAAAAAAGCCAGCGATTAGTGAGAGCAGAATCAGCGCAAGGCCTTGCAGCTGCATCACCATCGTGCCGCGGCCAAAGATCAACATCACGAGGCCCGCCAGCGCTCCGATGACGAGAGCCGCTGCTAGCTTTGATCCGAGAAAAACTGCCAGCGCCCTTGGCTGGCGCAATCCGGCGAACACCAGCTGGCGCCGCAGCTTCGACTTGCGCCATTCGTCATGCGGCAGGATCAGGCCGCCCGCTGGCTCCAGCATGCGTACAAGGAATTCGCCTTCCTTGCGGGCTCCGGACGCGGCTAGCTGCTGCGGATTCGCCGTGGGAGTTTTCTCGATTTGCTGTGCGCGTCGGTCGATATCCCGCGCGGGCGAGGCACGCAGCGAATAAATTCCGACCCACGCCAGCATCACTGCGAAGAACGCTGCCCACGGCGCCAGTGCCGGGCTCATCATCGCTAACCAGGTTTCGTTCATTGCCAGGTTCCCCTTTCTGCATGCATTGCTTTGTGAGGTATCGGGGGCCATCGCCCTAGATACGGAAATTGACCATCCTGTTCATGACGAAGTAGCCGACCACCATCAGCGCGATCTGGATCATGACGATGGTTTGGCCCGAAGGACTGTCCAGCAGTACCTTGAAATACCCAGGACTCAGCAGCTGCAGCACCCCGGCGATGAAGAAGGGCAGTGCAAACAGCACATGGGCAGAGGCTTTCATCTCGGCGGCCTGGATCATCACCTCGCCGCGCGTCTTGATACGCTCGCGCAGCAATGCCGCGATACGGTTCATGATTTCCGCGAGATTGCCGCCCGTGGTTTTCTGTACAAGCACCGCCGTAACGAAAAAGCGCACTTCTTCGGCATCGACGCGCCGCGCAAGGTTCTGCATCACTTCCTCGAAGTCGAGGCCGTAGTTCATTTCTTCAAAGGTGATTTCAAGTTCACGGGCGATCGGCTGGCTCATCTCTTTTGGCGCGGCCTTCAGTGCGCCGATGAATGGGTTGCCCGCGCGCAGGCTCCGCGCAAAGAAGTCCATCGCTTCGGGCAGTTGCTTCACGAGCCGCGCAAGCCGTTGCTTGCGCAAGCTCCGTAGTCGCAGGAGCGGATAAAAACTGCCTACAAATACCGCTGCAGTTAGCGCCAAAGGACCGAATTTTACCGCGAGCATCAGGCCAAGGCCGAAGCCGAGGCCGCCACCTGCGAACATGCGCAGCACTGCGCCGGCCGGACCATGGTGGGCACCCGCCTGCTCAAGGTAGCGGTCGAGCTGCGGGCCGAAGGGAAGCGCGAGCAATATCTTGTCGAGAGGCGAGGCAACTTGCTGCCGCGACAGTGATAGCACCGGGCGCTTTCCAGCCAGCGCAGTACCTGCCCCTTCGAGCGTCGTCCGCCGTTCACGGATCTTGACGTTGCCGGAGACTAGGTACTGCTTCCAGTACAGGTAGATGCTGGCTATGCAAATAGCAGCGGCGCCGGCAGCGATCAGCAACAGGGCATTGAAGGGGAGTGCGTCCATCGGGTTGCGTCCTTTATTCGTAGATCCGGTTCGGATCGAAAATGTCGTCAGACAGCGTGATGCCGTGCTCCTGGATCCGCTGCATCAGGCGAGGACGGATGCCGCTCGGCCTGAACACGCCCTTCACTTGCCCGTTTTCGTCCACTGTCTCCTTCTGGAAGCTGAAGATTTCCTGGATCTCCACGACACTTTCCTCCATGCCGGTGATCTCCTGGATGCTGGTTACAACGCGACGCCCGTCCATCATTCGCTCCGCATCGACCAGCAGGTCCAGCGCAGCGGCGATCTGTTGCCGCGCGACGAGCGCCGGCACGCTGATGCCGCTCATGCCTACCATGTGCTCGAGACGCGTCAGTGCATCGCGCGGCGTGTTCGCGTGGATCGTCGTCATCGAGCCGTCGTGGCCTGTGTTCATCGCCTGAAGCATGTCCATTGCCTCGGCGCCACGCACTTCGCCGATGATGATGCGGTCTGGCCGCATCCTGAGCGCGTTGCGCACGAGGTCGCGCTGGGTTATCTCGCCGCTTCCCTCGAGGTTTGGCGGGCGCGTTTCGAGACGCACCACGTGTGGTTGCTGTAGCTGCAGCTCCGCCGAATCCTCGATCGTGATGATGCGCTCGTTGCGCGGAATGAAACCCGACAAAGCATTGAGCAGCGTAGTCTTGCCCGACCCGGTTCCCCCCGATACCAGCACGTTGACCTTGGCCTGCAGGCAGGCGCTGAGGAACTCCGCCATCGGTGGTGTCAGCGCCTTGTTCCTGACGAGATCGCTCATCTTTAGTGGATCGGCGCTGAACTTGCGAATCGAAAGAATGGAGCCGTCCACCGCCGTGGGCGGAATCACGGCATTGACGCGCGAACCGTCAGGAAGCCGGGCATCGACCATCGTCGAGGACTCGTCCACGCGCCGTCCCACCGACGTGGCGATCTTGTCGATGATGCGGCGCAGATGACTTTCATTCTGGAATTGCAGCTCGGTAAGTACGAGCCTGCCTTTGCGCTCGACAAAGATTTGCTCCCATGTGTTGACGAGGATGTCGGTCACGGTGGGGTCGGCGATAAGCGGCTCGATGGGCCCAAGGCCGAGCACTTCGTTCTGGATCTGCGCAATCACTTCCTCGCGCTCGCGGCTGTTCAACAGCACTTGCTCTTCGTCCATGACGATGAGCGCGAGCTCCCCAATCTCCTGCCGCACCTGTTCGGCGTTGAGCTGGTCCATCATTTCGAGATTCATGCGCTTGAGCAGTTCGCGGTGGACGCGCGTCTTGGTGTCTAGCAGCGCGCGGCGCATTTCCGCCTTCGCGGTTTTGTTGTCGACGACCTCGCCAGGTTCGCGGTGGATCTGTGGTGCATTCATGCAGTGGTGCTCCTGTTGATTAGTTAAACCAGCGCAACAAGCCGTTTTTTCGGAGCGCTGTGTCGGTCGGCTGATTGCCGGACAGCCGGGTCGCGATATTTCTTATGTCTTTCACCAGGTCGGCGCGCGGATAGAGCTCGCTCGCTGCGCGTCCCTCGTTGTCGGCCCTGAAGAGCAGCTTTTGATCCTGCTGTACCGAATGTATCGGACTTGCCCCGGCGAGCTTTTTCAGCAGCTCTGTATTGGCTTTCTCATCGCGCGCGGGCCCGTCCATGTGGACTATTTCGACCTGGTTTTCGGCAATTTCGTGGCGCTGCAGGTGGTCGAGAATCATCCGGAGGTTACGTAATGCGGACATGCCACCATGTGTCACGAGGAATACCGGATTTGCGTGGCGCAGGACCTGCTCCACTGCTTCGTTCATCAGCAGCGGCAGGTTGATGACCACCCGTTCGTGGCTTTCCGCGAGCACCGCGATGAGCCGCGTCACTGCCTTGCGGTTGAGGAGCTCGCTCGGGCTCAGGTCGCCGGGCGATGCGAGGATCTTCAGCCCGCTCGGATGGCGCGTCATAAGTACGTCGAGAAACACTTTGTCGATGCGCTCAGGGTTGCGCAGTGCTTCGAGTAGTCCGCTGTTCGGCTTTACATCCAGTTCGCTGGCCACCGTACCGAACTGGATGTCCATGTCGACCAGCACGGTGTCCTTGCCGAATTCGCTGGCGAGTTGCCACGCGATGTTCGATGCGAGGAAACTGCCACCGGCAGCTGGATGCGTGCGCATGAAGGCGGAGACGGCATTTCGCGCTGGACTTGCCTTGCGCTCGGCACGCTGCAGGCGATCGCGTGCAGCGCCAAGGGCTCGCGCAATTTCTTCGCGGTCGAAGGGTTGCCCGACGATGTCCGCGACGCCAGCCTGCAGCAGGAGCTTGACTGCCTGGGTATCGGGATTGAGCAGGGTTACGAAGAGCTCTGTCGTGTTGAAGCGTTCCTGCGTGAACCGGCGAATGTCTTCAAGGATGGCTTCGTTGACGGTCGCCACATCCAGTATCACGACATTCGCGAACAAGGTCACGGCGTCGTCCTGCAAGGGCTGGCTCGACGCAGAGCTGACGAGGGCGTGATTTACATGTTCGATGCCAGCCAGTATCCGATCCAGCCCGGCGCAGACGCGGTCTGCGCCCGCGAGAACCAGCACGTCGAGGTCCAGTTGCGCGTCGGCCGTCTTTGGAGTTTCGTAGTCGAGTAACTTCACGGTCATTTTTCCGTATACATGTCTTCGCCGATTCGGGTCACAGCAAATCCCGGGATGCTGATGGAACTGTCGATGCCGAGAAAATTCGGCAGCATGAAGTCATGCTCGATGTCGCGCAGTGCAACCGTCACCAGCGGCAGCAGGTCCGGGCGGTTGGGCGCGCCCGCGTTTGAGCAGGCATAGGTGAGTTCGATCTGATCGGCGCCGATGCCGGGCATGAATTGCATCGCGCTGGTCATCATCATGCAGCCGGTCGTGTCGGTAGCGCCGCCGCAGTCGGCGGGTAAGGGCACGGTAACGCTAGCAGTCGAGGGACACACCAGCGTGCACCCGGAGCCGGGCGTGAAGATGTCGCATACTGGATCATGGACTATCGCGATCCGTGCGAGCTCGCGCGTGACTTCATTCGCACGTGTGTAATCCATGACGACGAAGCACACCTCCATGACGGCAAAGACGACAAACAGGAAGAGCGGCAAGGTCAGTGCGAATTCGACCATCGCGGCGCCCCTCTGCCGCGGTCCCGCGTATCTGCAGTTAGTCTCCAATGTACCGTTCCTCCGCGCCTGCATTGAGCTCCACCGGCCCCGTGTCCAGCAGCGGAATGACCGTGTCGCCGAAGAGACCAGCAAAGGTCGTGGCGGCCTGTGCCCGAACGATGCATACCGCCTCTGTGCCCAGCATTTCGGCGCGCGGCGTAAACACGATGGCGCCCGATGCAGCCAGGCCTTCGAGCCGCAGTTCCGTGGTGCCCTGCGAATAGGCTATGAGATTCCTGGCTGTTGCGGATGCAGTGCCCCAGGCCGCACCCTGGCCGCAGCCCGCAGATAGCGCGTCGGGTGAGCGCGCGATGAAGCGCGTTCCCGCTATCACGGCCTTCGTCAGCTCGTTCTGCTGATACAGGAGCCGACCCACTTCGGCGCAGCCGAACAGCAACACGACGAGCATCGGGAAGATCAGCGCGAACTCCAGCATCGCGCCACCGCGCTGCCGTGCCTGAAGCCTTGCCATTTTCAGCGTGTCATTCATAGATCTGCACGTCCGTATGGAAGTTCTCGTCTGATTCGTCGATCCATTCCACATATTCTGTATGGATGTCGGCATCCGGTGGTTTGCCGACCTGCTGCAGCAGGAACAGTTTCGCAAAGCCTTCGGGGCTCACGAGTGGAAAGGTTTGCAGGCCGTTGAGGTTATGCGCTTCGCAGTCGACGACTGCCACGCGCAAGGTACGCCGCTCGCGATCGCCTGCCGGATTCGTTGGTACGCCGCTTGCGGGAATCGCGCCGCTGTCGATTTCCCAGTTGTAGATTTCCCAGCGTGTCATCAGGTCCCAGCCGGAGGGACGTATTGGGTGATGGGTCGAAAAGTACAGCTCGCGATTCCAGTCGCCGGTGCCAAAGCGCTGATCTTCCGCGCGCCAGTTCTGGTCGTGCAGCGGCGCGGGGAACTGCGTCACATTTGGCGCGGGCGGATAAGCCGCGCGATCCGCAGGCCCGTTGAAGCCAGGGGTGCCGTAGATATCGAGGCGCGTGTTGAGACCATTCGATGTCTGGTTGGTCATCGCCCCGGTCGATGTCGTGAGCAGTGGCGCCCTGCAGCCAGTAGCCGACGCATCGGCGAGGTAGGAGGCAATCTCGCCAGCGCCGCCGCCGGGGGTGTTGTTGGGCTGCAAGAAGGAAAAATTGCCAGGGGCCCACTGATCGGAGCCCTGTTGCTTCAGGACGATCTGCGCGCCTGCGGCGATTTCATCCTTGAAGCGCGCGCCGGTGCTTTCGAAGGGATTGCACATCATCACGGGCGGAAATGCGCACATATAGAAGCTGCGGCCACCCGTGGCGGTGGCGCGCAGACCCACGCTGTCTTCGATGTTGGCGACCAGTGATCCCAGCACGGGAAGAAAGGCCAGGCCCAGCGTATAGGCGCCGGCATCGCCGCCGGCGGCCAGCGTGACGCGAACGTAATGACTTTCGGCATCAGACGTTGCGACGCTGTACCCATTGGCGTCGTAGGCGTTGCTGCAGAACTCGTCGACTTCATCCGCGTCGGGGTCGTACTTCGCGCGGATAGCGCAGAAAAACTCGAGCTGAATGTTGGCGCCGAGCAGGTTTTCGACCTCGGCGAATTTGCTGTCATGCTGCAACAGGGTTTGCGCTGCTGTGGTGGCGCGGCCCTGCGCGCCGATGTCGCCGCGCAGCTCGGCGGCAGCGGCAATTGCGGCCGCATCGGCGGCATTTTGCATTTCCGAACGCAGCACCAGTACGCGGCCGACATCGATAGTCAGCGCACCAAAGCCGATCAGTATCACGAGCAACAGGGCCATCATGACGAGGTAGGCGCCGCGCTCGTGCACTGCTTCCCGATGATGCTTCCTGGTCGTTTTCATCGCCGGCTATTCTCCGCCCACGTTCAGGATCAGCGATTCGGTGCTGACCGGTTCCGGTTCGGCGCGGTAGGCCTCGATGGCCTGCTGGGCCTTCTGGCCGTCGATGCTTGCCGAGTCGTCCGGAGGCCCGGCCTCGGGGTTCAGCGTCTGCACGGCGATGTTGTGGCTAACCGCCGCGCCGAAATCCGGATCGATGCTCGCACTCTGGTGCGATGTGCATGCTGCCGGTAGAGCGATCAGCGCTGCGGCTGCCAGGCGTACTGCGAGGTAAGTATGTGACATGGCTGCTCTCCTAGAACTGGTGACCCTGGGCGCCGTCGAGACCCTGGTTGGTAGTGCTGCTGGCAACGCCAGGCTGTGAGGTGTTTGCAGGCGGGAGCGCTTCCGGGCGTCACATTCCATACAGGTCCCAGTTGCTCGGTGGACGCAGCGGCGAGGGGGTTCGCACGGTCTGGGGTGAGACCGATTGCACGAGCCGCGGTGTCATGACGATCACGAGCTCGGTCTCCTGGCGCTGGAATTCATTGCTGCGGAACAGCGCGCCCAGGATCGGCAGGTTGCCAAGCCCCGGGTACTCCCTGACGAGCGAGCCGATGTCGTTCTGCAAGAGGCCGGCGATCGCAAAGCTGCTGCCGTCGCCGAGTTCGATCGTGGTAGAGGCGCGCCGCGTGCGCAGTCCGGGCACTGTCGTGCCGAGCACCGTCGTGCCCGAAGTGTTGTCGATGTCGGAAACTTCGGTGCTAAGGTGCAGGTTGATGCGCTTGCTCGACAACACCGTGGGCGTGAAGCGCAGTCCCACGCCGAATTCCTTCCACTGAATGGTCAATGCACCTGCAACTGCGCCGCCTCCCTGCGCGATCGGCACCGGGAATTCGCCACCAACGAGAAAACTCGCCTCTTCGCCAGACATCGCGACGATGTTGGGTTCGGCCAGAACCTGTGCTGCGCCTTCGCGTTCAAGTGCCTGCAGATTGAAACCCAGCACCTTGCCAAGACTCGTGTCGTTGACCGCTATGCCATTGCCGAATGCGTTGCGGTTCGTGATGCCTGTCAGCAGCTGGAAGGTGGTTTCGGAACCGGCGGTACCGACGATGTCGGTCTGGAAGCCGAGTTCCTGCAGGCGATTGCGCTGGATTTCGACGATGCGGGCCTCGAGCAACACTTGCTGGCCGCCCCCCACCTGCAGCAGGTTCACGACTTTGTCCGTGGCATAGCTGTCGGTAACCGCCATGACGGTTGCCAGCGCCGCAGGGCTGGAGATCTGGCCACTGAGAAGTACGTTGCCGTTGCTGCTGCGAACTTCGATCTGCTGCTCATCGGGCAGGATTTCGTTGAGCTTGCGCTTGATTGCGTCAAGGTCGTAGCCGACGGCCACGTCGAGGATCGCGATGATGTTGGAGTCCTCATCCCAGAACGCCACGTTCGTGGTGCCCGGCTGTTTGCCGAGCACCAGGAACTGGTTGCTGCCCAGTAGCTGCACATCGGCCACTTCCGGATTCCCGACTACCAGCTGTCCCAGCGTGGTGGCCGACCGGATGATCTGCGACTTGCCGACGGGCAGGCTGATTTCCTGGATGCGCTCACCCCCATCGATGCCGAGAGTGAAGGGCGAGTCAGCCGCATACAGCGTCAACGAAAGACTGGTGCAAAGGCCCAGCAGGAGCGCACGCAAGCAAGCCGTGTAGCCAGATAAAGTGTTCATACATTATGTCCTTTTGGGTTCATTCAGCGCTTTACTGTTATGAGGGTGGTGTCTGTTGCTCCAGTTACCGCTTCGTCGACAACCTCCAGTCCGCGTATAACCTGCACATGACGCGGCCGTGGCGGTGGCGCGGGAGTGGCGACGGCGCTGAGCTCGGAGGGATCCAGCCCCCACAGGTCGGTGATGGCGACTGTCTGCGAGTCGTCCGCCGCAATATCGCCTTCGTTGCGAAGGGCTAGCGTGAGATGGCCTACCTGCTGCGATAGCGTCAGCGACTTGGCCTGCTGCGGCGTTGCCAGTAGCGTCACGACCTTGACGACCACAGCGTCTTCGTCGTCATGTTCGCTGCGCTGGTCTATACCGAGCACCGTCAAACCCTGCAACAGCGTGCGGGTTACCGGCTGGTCGTCGCGACGCCCGACTGTCGATGTGTGCAGGACGTCGACGACGTCGCCCGGCAACACGAAGCCACCAACGCCGCGCACATCGTTCACGGGAATCGCAATTGCGCGCAGTCCGTCAGGAATGCGTGCCGTGAGGCCGCGGCGTAGTACGCCCGTCGAGAGCTTGGCCGGAAGCACGGCCTCGTTTGCGCTGAAGTCGACGACGACAACAGGCGGTGTTTCGCCATCCAGCACTTTTTCGATACTGGAGTAGGCGCCTGGCGGTACTGAGTCGAGCGTGAAATCGACAACCTTTAGATGCGCGGGTTCGAGCACGGTCCCGACCGGCAGATCGGCTGCGGCGACAACCACTGGCTGGACCTCCAGCATTGCGGCCTCGGCACCGCGGCCCGCCTGCTGCTCAACCGCATTCTTGACCATGTAGGCAGCCATGCCGCCGAACACGAGTGCAAGTCCCAGTAGTAATGACGCCTTCGACTTCATGTGCATTCCTCGTTGTGGCAGGTATTGGAAATTTCCGGACTCAGCTGTGTTGCAGCGCCTGCGCCATAAGCACAGTCAGTGAACCAATCGCAATCGCAACTGCATATGGCAGTGCATTGAGCCTTGTTGTGGAAAGTGGCTGTGCTTTGAGCGCGTGTGCAGAGTCGGATAGCGAAAGCGCAGCCGTAGCCCCGGGCTGCGTGCGCCGTTGCCAGTAAAGGCGGCAGACGGCGAGCAAGCCGCCGGCGAGCGCGATCGCCACGAGCATTTGCATCGACGTGGCTGGCGTACCCGCAACCGCGCCCATGGCGGCAATCAGCTTGACGTCCCCGGCGCCGAACCAGCCGCGTGCAAACAGCGGAAAGGTGAGGGCTCCGGCGAGCAGGGCGCCAGCGAGCGCGCTTAGTGCCGCGTCGGGGCCGCCGTAAATACCATGAATGAAAATTGCTGCGACAAGGCCTGCGAGGCACAGCCGATTTGGGATTCTGCGCGCGCGGACATCGCAGATGATCGCCGGCACGAGCGTTGCCACCGCCAGTAGCAAGGTGAGTGTGTTGATTGATATATCCATCGTTGCAACTCCTTCTATTTTTTTTGTTTCTGTCGATCGTGGTCAGGCTTAACCTGCGACGGGCGAGCGATCAGAAAAATGGCGGAGACTGCTTTTGCAGAAATGGATACCAGCAATGGTGGAGCTTTGATTGATGGTATCCAGTTTCCGTGGGCTACTTACACGCCAAGCAATGCGTCAAGCACTGCCTGGAAAGCGGCTGCGATTTCCGGCCCGATCAGCACCAGTACTGCGACTGCTGCGATGGATACCAGTGCAACCAGAATGGCGTACTCCACCATTGTTGCGCCGGACTCGTCCTGGATAAAACGTTGAAGCAGGTTCTGCATGGTCAATCTCCTTGATACGATTAACGATTGTTGGATGGAGTAGTCCGTGA
>JBEGWB010000048.1:0-3145 GCA_041178065.1 Pseudomonadota bacterium
GTGATCGACAAGCGTCTGCCGGGCATTCGCGAGATCGCTATCAAGTTTGCCAACGTCGACCCGGCCAAGGATCCGATTCCCGTGGTGCCGACCTGCCATTACCAGATGGGCGGTATCCCGACCAATATGCATGGTCAGGTACTTGCCGGTCACAACGGTGGGACGATTGTCAAAGGTCTTTACGCTGCCGGTGAATGTGCCTGCGTATCGGTGCATGGCGCCAACCGTCTGGGCACCAACTCGCTGCTCGACCTGCTGGTCTTCGGCAAGGCTTCGGGCGAGCAGGTGGTCAAGGATCTGGCGAGCGATGCACTGGCTCATCAGGACCTGCCGAAAGATGCGGCCGACCGCTCCCTCGCACGACTGGCGCGGCTGGATTCAGCCAAGTCCGGCGAAGATGTGGCGGAAGTTGGTGCTGAAATGCGCCGCACGATGCAGTTGCACTGCGGCGTGTTCCGTTTCCCGGACGGCCTTGCCGAAGGCGTGCGCAGGATGCAGGAGGTCGGCAAGCGCGCAGAGCATCTGTATTTCAAGGACAAGAGCAAGGTGTTCAACACCGCCCGTGTTGAAGCGCTGGAACTGGAAAATCTGGTTGAGGTTGCAACTTCGACGATGGTTTCCGCGCATGCCCGTCAGGAGTCGCGCGGCGCCCATGACCGCAGCGATTTCCCGGATCGCAATGACGCGCAGTGGATGAAACACACCTTCTGGTACAAGGACAACAACCGTCTTGAATACCGTCCGGTCAATCTCAAGCCGCTGACTGTTGAATCGTTCGAGCCCAAAGCTCGGGTTTACTAAGAATCAAGGAAGACAGATGCGCCTCTCTATCTACCGCTACAACCCGGATGTCGACGAAAAGCCGTACATGAAGGATTACGACATCCAGCTCGAACCGACCGACCGCATGCTGCTTGATGCGCTGGTCCGGCTGAAGTCTACCGACGACACGTTCTCCTTCCGCCGTTCCTGCCGCGAAGGCGTTTGCGGTTCGGATGCGATGAATATCAACGGCAAAAACGGTCTGGCCTGCATTACCAAAATCGCCGACCTGAAAGAGCCGGTGGTGATCCGTCCGCTGCCCGGCCTGCCGGTGATCCGTGACCTGATCGTCGACATGTCGCAGTTCTTCAAGCAATATCACTCGGTGACGCCTTACGTCGTCAACGAAACGCCGCGTCCCGAAACCGAGCGTCTGCAGTCGCCGGAAGACCGTGAGGAACTCAACGGTCTTTACGAGTGCATTCTTTGCGCCTGCTGCTCGACTTCCTGCCCTTCGTTCTGGTGGAACCCGGACAAGTTCGTTGGTCCGGCCGGCCTGTTGCAGGCTTATCGCTTTATTGCCGATACCCGCGACCAGGCAACGAATGAGCGTCTGGACAACCTGGAAGACCCGTACCGGCTGTTCCGCTGCCATTCGATCATGAACTGCGTTGATGTCTGCCCGAAAGGTCTGAATCCGACCAAGGCCATCGGCAAGATCAAGGATTTGTTGGTCAAGCGGACGGTGTAAGGAGTACGCGGATATGGGGGATATGGACCGTATCCGCTGGCAATGCCGTCGTGGATTGCTGGAGATGGACCTGATCTTGCAGCGTTTTCTGGCGGAGGACTTCGACAGTCTGACGCCGGATGAGCTGGTTCTTTTTAAAGAATTGCTGGGAGAGGTCGATACTGTTTTGTTGGCGTGGGTGATGGGGCAGGAGGAGGCGCCAAGGCGCTACGATGTCCTGATCCAGCGCATGCAAAGGCAGTAACGGCGCGACTTGCAGATTGATGTATTACATAAGATATATAACTTAAGTAACTGATAATACGGAGATTGTTATGAAAGAAAAGCTCGCGACCCTCTCTTTCAGCGACGGCAGCCCCTCGGTGGATTTCCCCGTTTTGGGCGGGACCATCGGACCTGAGGTTATCGACGTCCGCAGCCTTTACGGCAAGACCGGCAAGTTCACTTATGACCCCGGTTTCATGTCGACGGCGAGCTGCCGCTCCAACATCACGTATATCGACGGCGACCAAGGCATCCTGCTGTATCGCGGTTTCCCGATCGAACAATTGGCTGAAAAATGCGACTTCCTTGAAGTTGCCTACTTGATCCTCAACGGCGAGCTGCCCAACAAAGAGCAGAAGCTCGAATTCGACGGCATCGTCACCCGGCATTCGATGGTGCACGAGCAGCTGTCGCGCTTCTACAGTGGTTTTCGCCGCGATGCCCACCCGATGGCAGTGATGTGTGGTGTGGTCGGCGCGCTGTCGGCGTTTTACCACGACTCGATCAACATCTATGACGAGCGCAGCCGCGATATCTCTGCGTTCCGCCTGATTGCGAAACTGCCGACGATCACGGCAATGACCTACAAATACAACATGGGTCAGCCGTTCATGTATCCGAAGAACAAACTGTCCTATACCGACAACTTTCTTTACATGATGTTCGGCACCCCCTGCGAGGAATACGTGCCGAACCCGGTGATCTCGCGCGCGATCGACCGCATCCTGATCCTGCATGCCGACCACGAACAGAACGCGTCAACCTCAACGGTGCGTCTGGCCGGTTCGACCGGTGCCAACCCGTTTGCCTGCATCTCGGCCGGCATTGCCAGCCTGTGGGGCCCGGCGCACGGCGGCGCCAACGAAGCCGTGCTGAAGATGCTCGACGAAATCGGCGACATCAAGAACATCCCGGCCTTCATCAAGCGCGTGAAAGAGAAAGACGGCCACGCCATGCTGATGGGCTTCGGTCACCGTGTTTACAAGAACTACGATCCGCGTGCCAAGCTGATCCAGAAAACCTGCCATGAGGTTCTGGAAGAGCTCGACATGAAAGACAACAAGCTGATCAAGCTGGCGATGGAGCTGGAACGGATTGCGCTGAGCGACGATTACTTCATCAAACGCAAGCTGTATCCGAACGTCGACTTCTATTCGGGCATTGTTTACAAGGCGCTGGGTATACCCGTCAGCATGTACACCGCGATCTTCGCGCTGGCACGTACCGTCGGCTGGATTGCGCAGTGGAAGGAGCTCATCGCTGATCCGGAACAGAAAATCGGCCGTCCGCGCCAGTTGTTTACCGGCGCGACGCCCCGCGACTTTGTGCCGATTGGTAAACGCAAATAAGGCAATGAGGCCCCGCAGA
>JBEGWB010000049.1:0-9300 GCA_041178065.1 Pseudomonadota bacterium
GTACTGGATGCCTGCCTGGGTCGCATCACTGAAGCGCTGCTCGAGGTGAATGGCCAATGCCTGATCACCGCGGACCACGGCAACGTCGAACAGATGCTCGACGAAACCACGGGGCAGCCACTGACCTCGCACACGCACGGCCCCGTGCCGCTGGTCTACGTCGGCAGCCGTAAGCTTGACCTTGCAGAAGGGGGGTCGCTGTGCGACGTGGCACCGACGCTGCTTGCCCTGATGAACTTGCCGCAACCCGCTGAAATGACCGGCGCGTCTCTCGTTCGTCCGGCATGACCCTCCGCGGCGCATTCTTCCTGCTATTAATAGCTGCGCCGGGGCTTCTGCGTGCGCAGACCGATGCGAGTGCCGCGGAACTCGAGCGCATCAACGACGCGATCGCGAACGTACGGGAAGAACTGTCGGGCAGGCGCGGCGAACGCAGCGCGCTGGCGACGCAGATCGAAGCCAGCGAGAAAGCCATCGTCGACAATGCGAGGCAGGTCGACGCGGTCGCTGCGGACATCACCGCGAAACAAGCCGCGCTCGGTTCCCTGCGCTCACGCCAGCAACAGCTCGACGCTGAGCGCGCCGCCCAGCAGGCGCTTGTCGCGAGCTATGTCAGGGGCGCCTGGATGACGGGCAACGAGGAATACCTGAAACTCGTGCTCAACCAGGAGGATCCGCAAAGTAGCGCGCGGCTCGTGCGCTACTACAGCTACTTCAGCACGGCGCGCGCACGCAGGGTTGCCGAATTCAATCAGACGCTGGCCGACCTCACGCTAGTGGCTGCCGATGTCGAAGCAACGAGTACCGCACTGCAGCAGCAACAGCAGATGCTGGAGACTGAGCAGCAGAACCTGTCCGCGAGCCAGCAACAGCGACGCGAGGCCGTCGCTCGACTTGACGCGGATCTCGCTGCGCGCGATGCGGAATTACAGCAACTCGAGATGGACAAGATCGAAATCGAATTGTTGCTACAGCAACTGCAGAGCTCCGTCACGGAGCTGCCGGTGAGCGAGGAACAGGAACCTTTTGCAGACAGGAAAGGCCAGCTACGCTGGCCCGTCGACGGGCCGCACCTGAATACATTCGGGTCGCGCCATACGCTGGGTGATCTAACCTGGGAGGGCGTCACAATCGGCGCCAGCGCTGGTGCCGACATCCACGCGGTACATCATGGCCGTGTCGTCTTTGCCGACTGGTTCAACACGTCCGGGCTGCTCTTGATAATCGACCATGGGGATGGTTACATGAGTTTGTATGCTCACAATCAGGAACTCTACAAAGCCGTGGGTGAATGGGTGGCCGCGGGCGATGTAATCGCCGCAGCCGGCAATACCGGGGGCCAGCGCGAGCCCAGTCTGTACTTCGAAATCCGCCGCAACGGTCGCGCCGAAAATCCCGTCAACTGGTGTGTCGCACGAAGGTGATCCCATGAAACTCCTTTTCAAACCCTCTGCACTGCGTCTGGCCTTGCTCACTGCAGCGCTCGGTGTCACAGCCTTGCCGCTGATCGCCGCCGACGCTCCCGACGCCGCGGCGCCACGCACTCCTGGTGCCGCTGCTCCCGTGATTGCGCCAGCCGTCGACGCAGAAGCTGCGGCATCCGACAGCACGCTTCCCCTGCCGATCGATGAAGTGCGTATCTTCGCGCAAGTGCTCAACCAGATCCGCAATTCCTACGTCGAGCCAATCGATGACAAGACGCTGCTCGAGAACGCGATTCGCGGCATGCTCGCGTATATCGATCCACACTCGTCCTACCTCGCCAGCGATGATTACAGCGAGCTGCAGGAAGATACGACAGGCGAGTTTGGTGGACTCGGGGTCGAAGTAGCGATCGAGAACGGCTTCATCAAGATCATCGCGCCGATGGATGATTCACCCGCCGCGCGTGCCGGCATCATCGCCGGCGACCTGATCATCAAGCTGGACGATACGCCGGCGCGAGATGTCACACTCGGCGATACCTCGCCCTTGCTGCGTGGCGCGCCCGGCACATCGATCAGGCTGACAATCCTGCGCGAAGGCCTTGCCGAACCATTCGAAGTGACCGTCACGCGCGAAATCATTCAGGCGCGCAGTATCCGTTATAACGACGTCGAACCCGGCTACGGGTATATCCGCATCGCCCAGTTCGCCGCGAACACTGGCACGGAGGTGGTCAACGCGCTCGACAAGCTGCATGCAGGCGAAACCCCGCTGAAAGGTCTCATCCTGGACTTGCGCAATAATCCTGGCGGTGTGCTCCAGGCGGGGGTCGAGGTCGTCGACGCCTTCGTCACGGAAGGGCTCATCGTCTATACGCAGGGTCGGGTCGAGAATGCAGACATGCGCTTTGAAGCAACGCCGGCCGACCCCAGCAAGAATGTTCCGCTGATTGTGCTGATCAACGAAGGTTCTGCGTCCGCATCGGAAATCGTCGCCGGGGCTCTACAGGATCAACAGCGCGCGATCATCATGGGCACACAAAGTTTTGGCAAAGGTTCGGTGCAATCGGTATTGCCCGTGACGAATGACCGCGCCATCAAGCTGACGACAGCGCTGTACTACACGCCAAACGGCCGCTCGATCCAGGCGCGCGGGATCGTGCCGGATATCACGGTCGATCGCGGCACCGTCACGCGTCCGCCGCAGAGCCTTGCGGCGTATCGCGAAGCCGACCTGACGGGGCATCTCGAAGCTGACACGGCAGAGGACGACGTAACGGAGTATGTACCGGCTCCCGCCACGGCAGCGCCGGAAGTACTCGTCGAGGACTACCAGCTGAATGAAGCACTGAACGTGCTGAAGGGTTTGAACATTCTGAAGCTGCGCGGGCAGCGCGAGTAAAACCAGACAGGCCCTGGAGCCCTTGCGGGCTCAGCGCATTTCCACGCCGCGCTCGCGCATGAACTGCTTGGCCTGCGGGATCGTGTATTCGCCGAAATGAAAAATGCTGGCGGCGAGCACGGCGTCGGCCTTACCCTTGACGATACCGTCGACTAGATCCTGCAGGTTACCGACACCGCCGGATGCGATCACTGGCACCGATACCGCTTCGCTGATGGCGAGATTGAGCTCGAGATCAAAACCGCTCTTCGTGCCGTCGCGATCCATGCTCGTCAACAAGATCTCACCCGCTCCGTAACTCACCATTTTCTTTGCCCACGCTACCGCGTCGAGCCCGGTTGGATTGCGTCCACCATGCGTGAAGATTTCCCAGCGCAAGGGCTCCCCGGGCTTTGATACGCGCTTCGCGTCAATCGCGACGACGATACATTGTGAACCGAAACGGTCTGCGGCCTCGCGCACGAATCCGGGATTCAGCACTGCGCTCGTGTTGATGCCCACCTTGTCCGCGCCTGCATTCAGCATGTTGCGGATATCCTGCAGCTTGCGAATGCCGCCGCCGACAGTCAGCGGGATGAATACCTGACTCGCAATCGCTTCGACGGTATGAATCGTCGTGCTGCGCTCCTGGCTACTCGCGGTGATGTCGAGAAAGGTGATTTCGTCAGCGCCCTGGTCGCAGTAGCGCTTTGCAATTTCGACCGGATCACCGGCATCGCGGATGTCGAGGAACTTGACGCCTTTGACGACGCGACCGTTATCGCAGTCGAGACAGGGAATGATACGTTTGGCAAGGCTCATTGGAATCCTGGGGCTGCTACGGCGAACCGTTCCACGTAAGGAAATTCTCGAGCAGCTGCAATCCATTACGCTGGCTCTTTTCCGGATGGAACTGCACGGCGAAAACGTTCTTGTGCGTAATCGCCGCGGCAAAGGGGCGCGCATAATCTGCTTCGCCCGCGATTTCCGCTGGAGCGTCCGGCGCAACATAGTAGCTGTGCACGAAGTAGAAGTGGTCGTTGTCGGGAATGTTCTTCCACATCGCATGGGCCTGTGTTTGCCGCACGCGGTTCCATCCCATGTGCGGCACCTTCAACACAGCGCCGCTTGCGTCGAGCATGCGGTCGTCGAAGCGGCGAACGCGGCCGGCAAACAGGCCAATGCAGTCGACGCCGCCGTTCTCTTCACTGTGCTGCATCAGCGCCTGCATGCCGACGCAAATCGCCAGCACCGGTTTTTTGCGCACTTGCTCGCGCAGGATTTCGTCGATGCACAGGCGGCGAATTTCCGCCATGCAGTCGCGCATCGCACCGACGCCGGGGAAAACGAGGCGGTCGGCAGCAGTCAGTACTGCGGCATCAGCCGTAACGGAAATTTCCAGCGGAAGGCCTGCGCGCTTGCCCACGTGTTCGAGTGCCTTCGCCACGGAATGCAGGTTGCCCATGCCGTAATCGATGACTGCTACGTGTGTCATACAGAGCCTTCCGCGGGAAAAGTCGTCAATCTTGAGGAGCGTGCGCAGTCGAGCGTCAGCCGCTCAGCGTGCCTTTCGTTGACGGCACGGTGCCCTGCATACGCGCGTCGGGTTCCATTGCCATGCGCACAGCGCGGCCGAAAGCCTTGAACACGGTTTCGATCTGGTGATGCGCATTGTTGCCGCGCAGGGTATCGATGTGCAGCGTTAACTTCGCGTGATTTACGAAGCCCTGAAAAAATTCATAGAACAGGTCGACATCGAAGTCACCAACGTTCCCGCGCGTGAAGGGGATGTGGTACTCGAGCCCCGGACGACCGGAAAAGTCGACGACGACGCGCGACAGCGCTTCATCGAGCGGAACGTAGGCGTGGCCGTAGCGCCGGATACCGGTCTTGTCGAGCGCCTTGTCGACGGCCTGTCCGAGCGTAATGCCGAGATCTTCCACGGTGTGATGCGCATCGATGTGCAGATCGCCTTCGGCCACGATATCCATGTCGATCAACCCATGACGTGCTACCTGCTCCAGCATGTGCTCGAGAAAGGGCAATCCGGACTTCATGTTGAACTTTCCGGTACCGTCGAGATTTATGCTGACCTTGATCTGCGTTTCCTTGGTGTTACGTTCGACGCTGGCCTGACGTGCTGACATTGGAGAAACCGTTCCGGAGAAAGCCGCAATTATAGCGCCTACCGTTATAATACGGATACTTCCCCACGCATTTCCCCCATGTCCGCCGACTCTTTCAGTTCATCCCTGCTCACCTGGTTCGATCAATACGGCCGCAAGCATCTGCCGTGGCAGCAACAGCGCACGTCATATAGGGTCTGGGTCTCCGAAATCATGTTGCAGCAAACGCAGGTCAATACGGTGATTCCGTATTACACGCGTTTCATGCAGCGTTTCCCCGACGTGCACGCACTGGCCATAGCCGACGAAGACGCCGTGCTGCATCTGTGGACCGGGCTCGGCTACTACGCGCGCGCGCGCAACTTGCATAAAACCGCGCAAATCGTCGTCGCCGAACATGGCGGCGTATTTCCCGATTCCGTCGATGCATTGAGTGTCTTGCCCGGCATCGGCCGCTCTACCGCCGGCGCTATCCGCGCACTCGGCACCAGCCAGCACGCCGTGATTCTCGATGGCAACGTCAAGCGCGTACTGTGCCGTGTGCACTGCGTGGAGGGCGCGCCCGATCAGCCGAAAGTGCAACAGACACTATGGCAACTGGCTGAGCGACATACGCCACAAGAACGCTGCGCCGATTACACACAGGCGATCATGGACCTCGGCGCAACGCTGTGTGCGCGCACCAAACCTGCATGTGGGCTTTGTCCGCTGAACCACCGCTGTGAAGCTTTCAACACCAACCGCACTGCCGATTTCCCGGAAAAAAAGGTGGCGAAGGTGCTGCCGGTGAAAAGCACGTACATGCTGATCTTCCATAATCAGGAAGCGCAACAGGTGCTGCTTGAGAAGCGCCCGCCGCAAGGCATCTGGGGCGGGCTATGGAGTTTTCCCGAAACGGCAGCGATCGACGCTTTCGACAGCGTGCTCAGTGGCCAGCTGTTGCTCCAGCCCGGCGCCGCGAAACAATGGTCATCGCTGCGCCACACCTTCAGCCATTACCATCTGGACATCACGCCGGTCGTGGTCCCGCTCGACCATTCGCACATCAGCATCATGGAGAACGAGCGCTGGCATTGGTATGATCTGCGCAATCCCGCCGAACTCGGTCTTGCTGCGCCGGTAAAGAAGCTGCTCGACAAGCTGCTCTGATCCATCAAGCAAGATCCCAGTCAAAGAGCAAAGACCAACGCCCATGCCAGCAAAAGTGTTCTGCCGCAAATACCAGAAAGAAATGGATGGCCTCGTGACGCCGCCCTTTCCCGGCCCGAAAGGCCAGGACATCTTCAACAATGTCTCGCTGCAGGCCTGGCAGGAATGGCAAGCGCACCAGGTGCGTTTGATCAATGAAAAAGCGCTCAGCATGATCAACGCCGAGCACCGCAAGTTCCTGCAGCAGGAGATGGACAAATTCTTCAGCAACCAGGACTTCGCGAAGGCCGAAGGTTACGTCCCCGAACAGCCGAAACCCTGAACTACACGCATGATGTTTGCGGCTTGACTCAGCGCCCTTCGCGCGGGTCTAATACGCGCCTTTCTCGGGTCGGACCCGGACTTTTCGCCCGGCGCATTGCGTGTGTCGACAAGTCGTCTGCAAGGGTTCTCGAGGCTTGCCAGGGCCTCAGAAGAAAAGGCACGAGAAAGTTGTAACGCTGTTGAATGCCCAGATAGCTCAGTTGGTAGAGCAGGGGATTGAAAATCCCCGTGTCGGTGGTTCGATTCCGCCTCTGGGCACCACTTTTACAACAAAATCAATTACTTACGATTTTGCCACCCCCTCAAAAGTCATAGCACACCTGTAGCACACTTTTGCTCGCTTCAAGCGCGGCAGTTATAGTGCTGTGCATGACTGCAAAAAGCGTCAATTTGCTCCCCAACAAAGTCACGATCTATCAGCGTGATCGCAGTGCCCGTTGGCAAGCGCGCATCAAGCTCAAATCGGGCGAGTGGTATCGCATTAGTACGGGCGCGCGAGACGAAGCAGACGCGCGTGAAGCTGCCCTCAAGTTCTACCACACCGCCGACTATAAAGAGCAGAACAAACTCCCCCAAAGCACCCGCAAGTTTGCCGCTGTGGCTCAGTATGCGATTAGTCGTATGCAAGATGAGCTAGACGAAGAATCGGGCAAGGTCGTCTACAAGCACTACATCGCGGTCTTGAAGAACTACCTCATCCCCTTCTTTGGCAAACTCGATATCGCGAACATTGGGGTAAACGACCTCAAAGACTTTAACGAGTGGCGCGACAAAGCGATTGCGAATCAGCAATGGGAAAGCGCCGTTAGAGCAGCCAAGAACAAAGCCACGAACACCGAGCAGCTCAAAGCAGCTAAAGCCATCAAGAAAAAGCCCTTCAAAGCCTCCCAAAGCACGATCAATACCCACAACTCGGCGCTGAATCGGGTGTTTGACGAAGCTTTACTCAGAGGGTGGATTACTTCGTCCATCAAACCCGTGCTGTTGAACAAGGGCGTCAAAGCAGAGTCTCGCGGGGCATTTCCCCCCGAAGAGTATAAGGATATCTACACCAAGCTAAGAGCATGGTCCAAATCGGGCAGAACCGAAGACACGAAAGAACTCAGACAAGTGTTGCGCGAGTATGTCTTGATCTTGGCAAACACGGGGATCAGACACGGCACGGAAGCAGCAAACTTAAAGTGGAAGCATATTGCGTGGTATCAAGACAAAGGTGAGCGGTACTTGACGCTCAATGTTGACGGCAAACGCGGCAAGCGCGAACTGGTAGCACGAGACAGCACGACTGATTACTTGGACCGCTTGCGCAAGCTCAATCCCAGACTAAGCAAATACGCCACACTAGATGATCTGATCGCAGCCAAAAAAGACGAATTCGTGCTCGTGGGCAGTTCGGGCAAAGAAATACTGACAAATTCGCTTGCAGCGTCGTTTAGGCAATTTCTAAACGAAACGAAGCTTTTAATGGGCGCAGACGACAAACCCAGATCGCTGTATAGCTTGCGCCACACCTACGCTACCTTTGCCCTTGCTGATGGCAGAAACATTCACAAGCTCGCTGTGCAAATGGGCACTTCGGTTGGCATGTTGGAAAAGTACTACAGCAAAGTGAGTGCGAGATTGAATGCGAAAGAGCATGCGGGTAGAAAAGACATGGCAACAAAATGATTGACGAAATCTTCTACATCACGGGTCGTGGCGGATCTATTCACGATGGCTTGGGCATCTTTCTGAAAGAGCGAGCAAGCAAGGTCAGTGGCATAAGTCTGTCGGTGGAATATCTATCAGCCGAGTTCGATGATCAACTTGCCGCCATAAGAAGCCACTTCGAGCGCATCGAGCGAGACGAAATTCCCGTGATTGCGAACTCGTATGGTGCTTATCTACTGCTAAACAGTTTGATCAATGTCCAAAAGCTACGCACGAAAGTTTTGTTACTCAGTCCCGTCGTTGGTACGCTTGTGTCAAAGATAGGCTATTTCAAACCGCCGCATAAGCAAAGAATCCCAGATGCGTTGCGCGATAGCAAGCTGATCAAGCCAGCCTACCTGGCGATGTATGTAGGTCGGTTAGACAATCAATGCGACCTGGTGGCTCTGGATCAGATCGCGGGGCAACTGGCAGCGGATCGCTTTGCGGTAATCGACGGACAGGGGCATATGATCGACAAGCAGATTGTCCAAGCTGTAGTGGATGAGTTTCTTGAACCGCCCCGAGCTCTCTAGACACTCTGCAGCTTCATAAAATAGTTTTCAAAATCGACTGGCGACAAGTTTTCGTGATTGTCAGGGGGCCGAACCGAATTGTAAAACAGCTCGATATAATCAAACACATCTTGCCTTCCGGCATCCCTGCTGGAGTAAATCTTCTTCCTGATGCGTTCACGCTTGAGTAGCTGAAAGAAGCTCTCGTCTACTGTGTTGTCATGACAATTTCCTTTCCGGCTTTCGGATATACGTGATATTCGTGACCCATAGTGGATTGGGCGTGGCAACGTCAATTAGCGAGCTTCGCAATGTCTGGGTTGAAGATATGCGCGCACGCTCAACGCAAAAAAAAGCGCCGAGGCTTCCGCCCCGGCGCTCGCTTGATTTACTGCATTGAGACTAGAACGACATATTCAAACTCAACTGATACCTTCTTCCCAAAGTGTCATGTCCCGTAATGAAACTCTGGCCGTTGGCATTGGCCACGATCGAGGGATCTTTGTTGAACAGGTTAGTGACGTTGAACGATGCCCGCCAGGTGGAGCCGCTTGCCATGTCACCCGAATAAGACACTGCCGTGTTGAACGCGGTCTGCGAGGCAATCCAGTTGTCATCGATGTCACGTCCTTCCACCCAGGTGATGTTGTTCCTCACGCTGTCGTAGTACGTGGACTGCAGCATGAGGCCCC
>JBEGWB010000050.1:0-32094 GCA_041178065.1 Pseudomonadota bacterium
CGGAATTCAACAAAGGAATCGACCACGCCGGCGGCCAGCAGAATCTGCCCGCCGGGATACATGTATTTGGCTGCATTGTTCAGCAGGTTGCTGAGCACCTGCACGAGTCGAGTCATGTCACCGTCGACCACGGCCTCCGCCTGGGGGCTGAGGACTTCGAGCGTGTGCTTGCGCTCATCGATGATCGGCTGCGCCGCTTCTATCGCGCGATTGATGAGCGTTCGGACGTCGAGCTGCTCCTTGCGCAGATTGATCGTGCCGCGCGTGATGCGAGATACATCGAGAAGGTCGTCGACAAGGCGAGCCAGATGCGAGGCCTGCCGGCGAATGACGCCGCGCGCGCGGATCAGGTGATTATTGTCGGTCGGCACCAGTTGCATGATGTCGACGGCGGTGCGAATGGGCGCCAGCGGATTGCGCAGTTCGTGCGCGAGGATCGCGATGAACTCGTCCTTGTGGCGATCCGCTTCTTCGAGCGCCGCGTTGACGCGCTGCAAGCGCTGGTTGGCCAGCTCGAGTTCGCGGGTTTTTTCAGCGTGCAGGTTGATGTTGGCTTCGGCCAGCGTCTGGTTCAGCTTTTCAAGCTGCCGGCGCTGGTTGTACAGCTCGACCAGCACGCTGACCTTGCTGCGCAGGATTTCCGGCACGATGGGTATCGAGACGTAATCGACCGCGCCCAGCTTGTAGCCCTTCAGGCGATCGAACTCGGTATCGTGCACGCCGGTCACGAAGATGATCGGTATGCGTTCGAAGCGCGGATGGTCGTGGATCATCGCGGCGGTTTCGAAGCCATCCATGCCGGGCATGCTGACGTCGAGAAGTACCACGGCGAAGTCGTGCTTCATCAACAGGCCCAGCGCATCCTCACCAGACTGCGTGCTGATCAGGTTCTCATCGAGATCGCGCAGGATGGATTCGTACGACAATAGCCTCGAGCGCTGATCGTCGACGAGTAGGATGTTTACTTTTTCTGGCGTTAAACCGGGCATGTAACGTCGTTTCCCTGTTAACGCTGCAACCACATGCGAATAAGCGACAGCAGCTGCGCGGTATCCACTGGCTTCGCCACGTAATCCGAGGCGCCCGCCTGCAGGCACTTCTCGCGGTCGCCCTTCATTGCCTTCGCGGTCAGCGCAATGATCGGCAACATGCGGAACTTCACGTTGGAGCGGATCCGGCGCATTGTTTCGTAACCATCCATTTCCGGCATCATGATGTCCATCAACACGAGCGCGAGATCCTCACTGGATTCGACCAGACCGATCGCGTCCATGCCATTGCTCGCGCTGATGACATTCATGCCGCGGCGTTCGAGCAGGCTGTTCAGCGCAAAGATGTTGCGCACATCGTCGTCGACGACCAACACCTTCCTGCCCTGCAGCGGCTCGTCGCTTTCATGCAGCGTCTGGATCATGCGCTGCTTGGCCTCGGGCATGTCCGCCACGACGCGATGCAGGAACAGTGCGGTTTCATCGAGCAGGCGCTCCGGCGAACGCGCGCCTTTCAGCACGATGCTCTTCGCCTTGGCGCGCAGTTCCTGCTCCTCGGCTTCGCTCAGCTCGCGTCCGGTAAAGACAACGATCGGCGTATCGCGCAGTTTCGGATCGGCCTGGATTTCCGATAGCAGCTCGAAGCCCGTGGTATCAGGCAGGCGCAGGTCGAGCACGGCGCAGTCGAAGTTCCTGCTGCGCATCAGCGCCAGTGCTTCCTTGCCGCTTCCGGCGCTCGTGATCTGAACGTCGTCGGACCCCAGCAGCTCCCTGATGCTCATCTGCTCGGCGGGGTCGTCCTCGATGACGAGCAGCTCGCGCACCTTCACGTCTGCGAATTCCTTGATGCGTTGCATGGCTTCGTTGAGGCCATCGGTCGTGGCCGGTTTGTTCATGAAGGCGAACGCGCCGCGCTCCAGACTGTACTGGCGCTCTTCTTCCACGGTCAGGATCTGCACGGGAATGTGCCGCGTGATCGGGTTCTGCTTCAGCTGGCTCAACACGGTCCAGCCCAGCATGTCGGGCAGGAATACGTCGAGCGAGATCGCGGTTGGGCGATACTTGCGCGCGAGCGCGAGGCCTTCGGCGCCATTGCGCGCAACGATGACCTTGAAGCCGTTGTCGCGTCCAAGGTTCAACAGCACTTTGCCGTAATGCGGATCGTCCTCGATGATCAGCAATACCTTGTCGTCGGGATCGAGGTAATCGCGGTCATCGGCCATTTCCTCCATTTCCAGGCGCGCGGCAGGCAGGTTGATCGGCTGGAACGCCGCGTTGGCGGCTTTCGCGCCGTCGGCAATTACTTGCTGTGCGGTGCGATAGGCGGAGCCGACGAAGGCGAGCGGCAGGTACAGCGTAAAGGTGCTGCCCTGGCCGGCGACGCTGGTCAGGCGCAGTTCACCGCCAAGCAGGTGCGCAAGCTCGCGGCTGATCGCCAGCCCCAGACCAGTGCCACCGTACTTGCGCGATGTGCCGGCGTCGGCCTGCTGGAAGGCCTCGAAGATGATCTTCTGCTTTTCCGGGGCAATGCCGATACCGGTGTCGGTCACGGACAGCGCGACGACAGATGGCACCTGGCTGAGGATCGGGTGATCCGGACTCCAGCCGGTGGTCGCCGGCTGTACGCTGAAGTACACGCTGCCCTGCGCGGTGAACTTGAATGCGTTCGACAGCAGGTTCTTCAGGATCTGCAGCAGGCGCTTCGGATCAGTCGTGATATGGCGGCCGAGCGCCGGCGATACATCGGCCCTGAAGACCAGCTTGCGATTTTCGGCCTCGTGGCGGAAGTTGCGTTCCACCGACTCGCGCAGGTGCGTGAACAGCAAGTCCTCGGACTCAACGGTGACTGTACCGGACTCGATCTTCGACAGGTCGAGAATGTCGCTGATGAGGTTCAGCAGGTCCGTGCCCGCGCCATGGATCGTCTTCGAGAACTCGACCTGCTTGTTTGTCAGGTTGCCATCGGCGTTTTCGCTGAGCTGCTGGCCGAGAATCAGAATGCTGTTCAGCGGCGTACGCAGCTCGTGCGACATGTTCGCGAGGAACTCGGACTTGTAGCGCGAGGTAAGTGCGAGCTCGGCGGCTTTTTCTTCGAGCGCGCGGCGCGCAAGCTCGATCTCCTCGTTCTTGCGTTCCACCTCGGCGTTCTGTTCGGCAAGCAGCTGTGCCTTGTTGGCGAGCTCTTCGTTGGTTTGCTGCAGCTCTTTTTGCTGCGTCTGCAGTTCGCCGGCGAGTTCCTGCGACTGCTTGAGCAGGCCTTCCGTGCGCATCGTCGCCTCGATTGTGTTCAACACGACGCCGATACTGCCGGCGAGCTGCTCGAGGAAGGCAAGCTGCGATTGCGTGAAGTGATGGATCGTCGCGAGTTCGAGTACTGCTTTCACCTGGCCTTCGTACAGGACCGGCAGCGCGATTACGTTGCGGGCCTTTGCCTTCAGCAGGCCGCTTTGCACCTGCACCGCGTCGCCCGGGATGTCGGTCAGCAGGATGCGGCGGCCGTCGGCCGCGCACTGGCCGGCAAGACCTTCGCGCAGCAAGTAGCGGCGCGAGTCGCCTTCGTCGGCGTAGGCGGCGAGCTGCCGCAAGTACACGCCGTTGGCTTCCTGCTCCATGACGTACAGCAAACCCTGCTGCGCGTTGACGAGCGGCGCCAGTTCCTCGAGCAGCATCTCGCCCACGGTGACGAGGTCGCGCTGGCCCTGCATCATGCGGCTGAACTTCGCGAGGTTGGTTTTAAGCCAGTCCTGCTCGGTGTTGCGCTCGGTAGTTTCGCGCAGGTTGCCGATCATGGCGTTGATGTTGTCCTTCAGCTCGGATACTTCGCCGCGCGCTTCGACCTGGATCGAACGCGTCAGGTCGCCTTTCGTCACGGCCGTTGCCACTTCGGCGATTGCGCGGACCTGCGTCGTCAGGTTGGCGGCGAGGAGGTTGACGTTTGCTGTCAGGTCCTTCCAGGTACCCGCGGCGCCAGGTACGTTGGCCTGGCCGCCGAGACGGCCTTCCACACCCACTTCGCGCGCAACCGAGGTTACCTGGTCGGCGAAAGTGGCGAGCGTGGTCGTCATGCTGTTGATCGTATCGGCGAGCGCGGCGACTTCGCCTTTCGACTCCACCATCAGGCGCTGTCGCAGGTCGCCGTCGGCCACCGCGGTAACCACTTTGACGATACCGCGCACCTGGCCGGTGAGGTTGTTGGCCATCGTGTTGACGTTGTCGGTCAAATCTTTCCACACGCCAGATACGTCCTGCACTTCGGCCTGGCCACCGAGCTTGCCTTCGGTACCCACTTCCCTCGCCACGCGCGTTACTTCCGCGGCGAAGGAGTTCAGCTGGTCGACCATCGTGTTGATGGTTTCCTTCAGCTGCAGGATTTCGCCCTTCACGTCCACGGTGATCTTGAACGAGAGGTCGCCGCGCGCAATGGCGGTCGATACTTCCGCGATGTTACGCACCTGACCCGTCAGGTTGGATGCCATCGAGTTGACGTTGTCGGTCAAGTCTTTCCAGGTGCCGGCAACGCCGGGCACGATGGCCTGACCGCCGAGTTCGCCTTCGGTACCGACTTCCCTTGCCACGCGCGTTACTTCCGCGGCGAAGGAGTTCAGCTGGTCGACCATCGTGTTGATGGTCTCCTTCAGCTGCAGAATTTCGCCGCGCACGTCTACCGTGATCTTGCGCGACAGGTCACCTTTTGCGATGGCCGTGGCTACCTCGGCGATGTTGCGCACCTGGCCCGTGAGGTTACCGGCCATCGAGTTGACGTTGTCGGTCAAATCCTTCCACACGCCCGACACGTCCTTCACTTCGGCCTGGCCACCGAGCTTGCCTTCGGTACCGACTTCCCTCGCCACGCGCGTTACCTCGGCGGCGAATGCGTTCAACTGGTCCACCATCGTGTTGATGGTTTCTTTCAACTGCAAGATTTCGCCGCGCACGTCGACGGTGATCTTGCGCGACAGGTCGCCGCTGGCGATGGCCGTGGCCACCTCGGCGATGTTGCGCACCTGGCCCGTAAGGTTACCGGCCATCGAGTTGACGTTGTCAGTCAAATCCTTCCACACACCCGAGATCCCTTTTACCTGCGCCTGGCCACCGAGCTTGCCCTCGGTACCGACCTCCCTCGCCACGCGCGTGACTTCCGCAGCGAAGGAGTTCAGCTGGTCGACCATCGTGTTGATGGCGTCCTTCAGCTGCAGGATTTCGCCTTTGACGTCCACGGTGATCTTGCGCGAGAGGTCGCCTCTCGCCACGGCCGTGGTCACCTCGGCGATGTTCCTGACCTGACTCGTCAGGTTCGAGGCCATCGAGTTGACGTTGTCCGTCAAGTCCTTCCAGGTACCACCGGCGCCGGGCACGTTCGCCTGGCCGCCGAGCTTGCCTTCGGAACCCACTTCTCTTGCGACGCGTGTGACTTCCGATGCGAAGGAACGCAGTTGGTCCACCATCGTGTTGATGGTTTCCTTCAGCTGCAAAATTTCGCCACGTACGTCGACGGTGATCTTGCGCGAAAGGTCGCCGCTGGCGATGGCGGTCGCCACGTCGGCGATGTTGCGCACCTGGCCCGTGAGGTTACCGGCCATGGAGTTGACGTTCTCGGTCAGGTCCTTCCATACGCCCGAGACATCCTGTACTTCCGCCTGGCCACCGAGCTTGCCCTCGGTACCAACTTCCCTCGCCACGCGCGTTACTTCCGCGGCGAAGGAGTTCAGCTGGTCGACCATCGTGTTGATGGTTTCCTTCAGCTGCAAAATTTCGCCCTTCACGTCCACGGTGATCTTGCGCGATAAGTCGCCGCGCGCGATAGCCGTCGATACTTCGGCGATATTCCTGACCTGGCCGGTCAGGTTCGTCGCCATGGCGTTCACCGAGTCGGTCAAATCCTTCCAGGTACCGGCCACGCCGGGCACGATGGCCTGGCCGCCGAGCTTGCCTTCGGAACCGACTTCCCTTGCGACGCGCGTCACCTCGGAGGCGAAGGAACGCAACTGGTCCACCATCGTGTTGATGGCCTCCTTTACCTGCAGGATTTCGCCACGTACGTCGACGGTGATCTTGCGCGAGAGGTCGCCGTTTGCCACGGCGATTGTCACTTCCGAAATGTTACGTACCTGGCCGGTCAGGTTGGACGCCATCGAGTTGACGTTGTCGGTCAAGTCCTTCCATACGCCCGATACGTCTTTCACTTCAGCCTGGCCGCCGAGCTTGCCTTCGGTGCCAACCTCGCGCGCTACGCGCGTTACCTCGGCCGCGAAGCCGTTGAGCTGATCCACCATCGTGTTGATGGTTTCCTTCAATTCGAGAATTTCGCCCTTCACGTCCACAGTGATCTTGCGTGACAGGTCGCCGCGCGCCACGGCCGTGGTCACCTCGGCGATGTTCCTGACCTGACCGGTGAGGTTCTTCGCCATGGCGTTCACCGAGTCGGTCAAATCCTTCCAGGTGCCGGCCACGCCGGGCACGAGTGCCTGGCCGCCGAGTTCGCCTTCGGAACCTACTTCACGCGCGACACGGGTAACCTCAGAGGCGAAGGAGCGCAGCTGGTCGACCATCGTGTTGAAGGCTTCTTTCAACTGCAGGATTTCGCCGCGCACGTCGACGGTGATCTTGCGCGAGAGGTCGCCGTTGGCCACGGCGATCGTCACTTCGGAAATGTTACGCACCTGGCCGGTCAAGTTGCTGGCCATCGAGTTGACGTTGTCGGTGAGCGCTTTCCATACACCCGATACGTCTTTTACTTCGGCCTGGCCGCCGAGCTTGCCTTCGGTGCCGACCTCGCGCGCAACGCGCGTTACCTCCGCGGCGAAGCCGTTGAGCTGGTCCACCATCGTGTTGATGGTTTCCTTCAGCTGCAGGATTTCGCCTTTCACATCCACGGTGATCTTGCGCGACAAGTCACCGCGCGCAATTGCAGTGGCTACTTCCGCGATGTTCCTGACCTGGCCCGTGAGGTTACCCGCCATCGAGTTGACGTTGTCGGTCAAATCCTTCCAGGTGCCGGCCACACCAGGCACAACGGCCTGACCGCCGAGCTTGCCTTCGGAGCCTACTTCACGCGCGACCCGTGTCACCTCAGAGGCGAACGAACGCAACTGGTCCACCATCGTGTTGATGGCTTCCTTCAGCTGCTGGATTTCGCCACGGACGTTTACCGTTATCTTGCGCGACAGGTCACCGCTGGCGATGGCCGTGGCCACCTCGGCGATGTTGCGCACCTGGCCGGTGAGGTTGCCGGCCATCGAGTTGACATTATCGGTCAAATCCTTCCAGGTACCCGCGGCTCCGGGTACGGAAGCCTGGCCGCCGAGCTTGCCTTCGGTGCCGACTTCGCGCGCCACGCGCGTTACTTCCGAAGTAAAGATACCCATCTGTTCGATCATCGCGTTGACGATGGACGCGGAGCGATGGAACTCACCTTTCAGCGGACGCCCGCCAACTTCGAGCCGGACCGTTTGCGACAGGTCGCCTTTCGCTACCGCCGTGATCGTGCGCGTGACTTCCGTTGTCGGCCACAGCAAGTCATCGATGAGCGTGTTGAAGGACGTTTCCATTTCACCCCAGGCGCCAACGCGACGGTCGACCGTGACGCGATGCTGGGTGCGGCCTTCCTTGCCGACTTGCTTGCCCGCGCGTTCCATCTCGCGCGCGAGACGTTGATTGGATGCGACAATTGCGTTCAGCGTATCGGCGATCTTGCCAGCGATGCCATCGGCATCGCTGGGCATGCGCACAGAGAAATCTCCATCGCGCACAGCTTGCAGTGTGCGCAGCAAACGCTTCAGGTCGAGCGCCGACACTTGCGGCGCTTTGGCCGCTGCTGCAGCAGCTTTTCGAGGACGGGCAGGCACTTGGGTGTTCATTGAAGCTCCGGAAGAAAACATCGGACGAGTTCGCGGGCGGCACCAAGGTATAGGAACGCAAGTGGCTTTTCCATTTTGCGGCGGGGTGGATACCCCTGAGTTCGGCTAGGGGAAAACCCCTAAATGTAACGCGCGGGTTACAGGTTTTACTGGATGATTTGTGAGCGAATTCGCAAGGCGCGAACATACAACAGCGGGAAAACGCAGGTCGATGCCTGCAATTTTATTTAGGAGAAAAGGGCGGGCTTATGCGGGTTTTACCTGAGGCTCAGCACTGGAACGACCGGATCAATTTCAGTCGTGCGACTGGCTTGAGTGCAGGATGACATATCGAATCGTTGAGATGAAAGGCACGCGCCGGACTTGCCGACGCGTGCGCCTTCATTCAGTTGAGGTCGCGCGGATCGTAGTCGACTGAACAGACTTCGACGATGCAGATGGATTCCAGCGTGCGGCCTTCAGGGGGAGCTTCGATGCCGGCCTCCATCATCAGCTGGCGCAGCACCGCTGCGGTTTCCGGATGCGGGATCGCCGACTGTACGCCGACGCGCACGAGACCGTCGGCATAATCGATCGCCTGCCAGGTGTGCGCAGCAAGTTCCGGACTGCCGCGGTTGTCAGTGTTGCCGAAGTCGCGGATATCCATCCTGGCGCCGGCGCCCACCAGTAACTTGACTACTTCGGTGGCGCCCTTGTGCGCGGCGCCATGCAGCGCAACGCGGCCAGTGTCCGCCTGGTAGTTTGGATCGATGCCGAGCTCGAGCAGCAACTTCACGGCTTCCACTGTTTCTTTCGTCGAGTGTTCACGCGTCACCCCTTCGACCCAGCCGATACCGGCCGCGACGGCAAGTGGCGTGACGCCGAGCGCGGTGTTGATCGTTGGGTCGGCACCATGCTCGAGCAGGATTTTCATCAGGGCGGTGTCGCCGGATTGCGAGGCGCGCAGGAAAGCGGTTGCGCCTTCTTCGTCGAGCCACTGGTTCGTGAACACCGTGCGCGTTTCCGAACTCTCGATCATGCGCGCGTTGGGATTTGCGCCGCTGTCGAGCAGCAGCTTGATGTAGTCGAGCGAATCCAGATCGGCGGCGCGCGTCGGGTAGTCGCCGCCTTCGATGTTGCGGTTATCGGTGGCGAGATACAGCGGCGTCCAGCCCCCCTTGTTCGCGAGGTTCACGTCGGCGCCTTTCTCGATAAGGAATTTACCCATCTGATAGTTCTGGTTCTGAGTGGCGGCGAGCAAGGGGCTCCAGCCATAACGGCTGGTCTGGTTGACGTCGGCCCCGGCCTCGATCAGCACGCGTGCGGCATCAATGGCGCTGGAGCGCGCCGCGTAGATCAGCGCGGTCAGCTCGCCACCATCCGGCTCCGGTTCGGCGCGGGGACCGTTGGCATCGCTGTCGTTGAAGAAGCCGCCGCCGCCCCAGCGCTTGCAGATTTCCTCGACTGTCAGCAATTGCGGATCGACCCTGGCCGCGAGCGCGTTTTCGCCGCCGAGCGTCGCGAGTTCTTTCAGCGTCGCCAGATCGTCGGAACTCTGGTCGCACATCACCGAGATCACCTGGCGACGCACGGCTTTGCGCGGATCTTCCGACTGCCCGAGCGCCGCCGTCCTGCCATCACGCCGGACGGGCGCCGAGACCGCGGCGATGTTGGCGCCATTTGCAATCAGCTCGGCGATGACGTCGGCGTGGCCCTGGTCAGCGGCCTGCATCAGTGCGGTAGTGCCGCGCTGGGTTTCGGTGGCGTTGGGATCGGCGCCGTGTTCGAGCAATACGTGCACGGCTTCGACGACGCCGGAACGCGCCGCCAGCATCAGTGGCTTGCGGCCAAGCGGAAGTTCTTCGTTGGCATTCGCGCCGCCGTCGAGCAGCGTCTCGATCATGTCGGCATCGCCAGTACTGGCCGCGAGCCACAGCGGCGTCGAGCCGTTGCGATTGGCCGCCGCCGGATTCGCCCCGCTGTCGAGCAGTAACTCGGCGAGATCGGCATCTCCGTGATACGCGGCCCAGTGCAGCGCCGTGGCGCCGTCGGCCTGCGCCGCATTGACGTCCGCGTCGTCGCGCAACAGGCGTCGCACCGCATCGCTATCGCGCTGCATTGCGGCGTCGGCTACATCGGTCGGCGCGAACGCGTCGAGCGCCTGCGCATATAAGAGGTCGGAGGATGCCAGCAGCAGCGCCAGCGTGAGAGTTTTGCGCGCACGTACGAACTTCAACACGGTATTCATCGTCGTAGACCCCCTCGATCCAGACTGGTTTATCCACATAACTCGCCGGTATCGAAGCCGATGCGGCAGATACGGCCAAAGTCGGGTAGTGCTTGTTTTACTTTACTTTTACTTTTACTTTTACTTTTACTTATTTCACTTACAAAAAAGCCCGGTATAGACCGGGCTTTTCATTGAACTACTCCTGAACCATTCGATCAATTCAATTCGACCGGGTCGTAACCCGGCGAGCACACATCGACGATGCAGATCGATTCGAGCGTCCGGCCCGCGGGCGGCGGCTCAAGGCCGGCGTCGAGCATGTACTGGCGCAGCACAGCCGAGGTTTCCGGATGCGGGATCGCCGACTGCACACCCACGCGCACGAGACCGTCGGCATAGTCGATCGGCAACCAGGTGTGCGCGGCGAGCTCGACGTTACCGCGGTTGTCGGTGTTGCCGAAATCGCGCACATCCAGCCGTGCGCCGGCTTCCACGAGGACTTTCACGACTTCCGTGGCGCCCTTGTGCGCTGCACCGTGCAGCGGGGTGCGGCCCGTATCAGCCTGGAAGTTGGGATCGAGGCCGAGCTCGAGCAGGTACTTCACGGTTTCAATCGTCTTTTCCGTCGAGTGTTCACGCGTGACGCCTTCGACCCAGCCGATACCAGCGGCAACAGCGAGCGGCGTGACGCCGAGTTTGGTATTGATTGTGGGATCGGCGCCGCGTGCAACCAGAAGCTTCAGCAGGTCGATGTCGCCCGACTGCGCTGCACGCAGGAAGGCAGTAGCGCCATCTTCATCGAGCCACTGGTTCGTGAACACCGTGCGGGTTTCCGAACTTTCAATCATGCGCGCATTCGGATCGGCGCCCTTGTCGAGCAGCAGCGTGATGTACTCAAGCGAGTCCATGTCGGCCGTGCGCGTCGGATAGTCGCCGCCTTCGATGTTGCGGTTATCGGTGGCGAGATACAGCGGAGTCCAGCCACCCTTGTTGGCCAGGTTCACGTCCGCGCCGTTGTCGAGCAGGAACTTGCCCATCTGGTAATTCTGGTTCTGTGTGGCGGCGAGAAGCGGGCTCCAGCCGTAGCGACTGGTCTGGTTGACGTCGGCACCGGCTTCGAGCAGTACGCGTGCGGTATCCATTGCGCTGGAGCGCGCCGCGTAAATCAATGCGGTCAGTTCGCCGCCATCGGGCTCGCGTTCCTGCCGCGGGGCCTGGTCGAATCTGCCCAGGGTACCCACTGCCACGGCAAAGCCGAGACCGGCGCGACCAAATTTGCTGCAGATCGCTTCCTGGGTCAGCTCCTCGCCGGAGGCAAGAAGGCCCTCGATTGCGTCGTCACCCGTGCCTTTGCCTTCGGCGACCAGTGTTCTCAGCAGGTCCAGTTTTGGTTCCTTTTGTTCGCACTGGGAGACGATGGCCTGCCGGCGCACGGTAATCCGCGGATCGTCGGAACTGCCGAGGGCCGCAGTACGCCCATCACGCATGACCGGGGCGGAAACTGCCGCGACATCGGCACCGTGCTCGATCAGTACGCTGGCGACATCGGCATGGCCCTGGTCAGCGGCCTGCATCAGCGCGGTAGTACCGCGCAGCGTTTCCTTCGCATTCGGATCGGCGCCGTGTTCGAGCAAAGTCGCAACCGCTTCGACAACACCGGAGCGCGCCGCCAGCATCAGCGGCCTGCGCCCGAGCGGCAGTTCCTCGTTGGCGTCCACACCGCCCTCGATCAGCGTTTCGATCATGTCGGCGTCGCCGGTGCTTGCGGCGAGCCACATCGGCGTGGAGCCGTTGCGGTTTGCCAGCGCGGGATTTGCGCCGGCTTCGAGCAAGGCTTCCGCCATTTCATCGTCACCATGATAGGCAGCCCAATGCAGCGCGGTAGCGCCATCGGCCTGCGCGGCATTGACGTCCACGGCGCCGCGCAACAGTTCACGCAGGGTTTCACTGTCGCGCTGCTGCGCAGCATCCGCGAGTTCAGTCTGCGCGAACACCTGACCTGCTGACGTGACCATGCACGCCAGCACAACTGCTTTCATTCTGAACTTATGCATACTTCCAACTTCTTTCCGTTGCGTTGCTTATACCAGTTTGTCCAGGCGTCCGGTGCTATCGCCGAATCTCTCACGTTCGATACCGAACTGGTCGAGGATACTCAGCAGCAGGTTGCCAGTTGGCGTCGTGCGTGTCGGGTAGGCCAAATGGCGGCCACCTTTGAGCTTGCCGTTGTTGCCGCCGATCAGCACATGCGGCACGTCATAGTGCAAGTGCTGGTTTGGGTTGCCCATGTTGCTGCCGAACAGCAACAACGAGTGGTCGAGCAGCGAGCCGTCGCCATCTTCGGTGTTAGCCAGCTTGTCGACGAAGTAAGCCAGCATCTTCACGTGGTACTGGTTGATGCGGGAGAACTCTTCGATGCGAGCGGGGTCTTCGCCGTGATGCGAACCACCGTGGAAGCTCAGCGTCGGCGCCGTGCTTTCCGGATAGACGCGGCCAGTGAGGTCGCGCGCCATCAGCATGGTGCCTACACGCGTGATATCGGCCTGGTAAGCCAGGGCCTGCAGGTCGAACATCAGCTTGATGTGTTCGTCGAAGGACTGCGGAATGCCCGGAGGCACCGCGAAGTCTTCCGGAGCGGCATTCGTTGCCTTGGCAGCAATCTCGAGGCGGCGTTCGATTTCACGGACGTTCTCGGTGAATGCTTCCAGACGCATGCGGTCGGACGCGCTGATTTCCTTGTGCAGCGTGGAAATCTTGCCGGTGATCGAATCCAGGATGCTCTGGTTGCGTTCGCGGCGCAGCGCACGCTGTTCCGGCGAGCTACCGCTGCCGAACATGCGCTCGAATACGACCTGCGGATTCAGTTCCATCGGCAGCGGAGTCGTGGGCGAAGCCCATGCGATCGTGTTGGTATACACGCAGCTGTAGCCTTCGCCGCAGTTGCTCGATCCCGAACCGGGATCTTCTACCGATATTTCGATCGACGGCAGCAGCGTTTCCTGGCCGATTTTTGCCGCAATGATCTGGTCGATAGTGTGGCCGGCATACACGTCGGCGCCAGCCGTTTTGCGCGGCTTCTCAGCGCACAGGAAGGCCGCGGCAACCCAGTGGTCGGCGCCGGTTTCGCCCGGAGGCGGTTCCGCGGATGTGGAGTGCATACCGCTCAGGATGTTGACGTGCTCGCGGAAAGGCTCCAGCGGTTTCCAGATGAAGGGCAGCTCGGCAGCGAGTGCGCCTTCTGTTTCAGGTACCCAGTAACCAGGGGCCGCGCCATGCGGCACGAAAGCGCCGAAGAAGCGCGACGGAGCCGCCGCGGCAGTCTGCGACTGTGCCGTTGCTGCCGGAATCATCGACTCGAGCAACGGCAGCGCCAGCGCAGTGCCGGCGCCGCGCAACAGCGTGCGGCGTGAAATGTGCTTCTTGGTAATAAACATATCGGTTTACTCCTCGTTCGACGCCAGATTAGCTTCGTTTGTTTTCAGGTTCATCGTGAAGGCCGGGCTCTGTACTACGCCCATGACCAACGCCGAGAATTTGTAGTTATCTTCTTTCGCCGTGCGCGTAACCGAACGCAACAAGGGCATGTCTTCGTATTCCAGACCGCGACCGAGCGCATAAGTCAGCAGCTTTTCGGTCACCACACCTGCGAACAGGTCACCATTCTTCACTGCCAGTTCGCGCAAGGTATGCACGCCGTTCAGCTGCGTACCATTGGTGATCGTGCCACTAGGATCGATCACGTTGCCGACGTCCTGGGTGCGCCATGCGCCAACCGCGTCGAAGTTCTCCATCGCAAGACCCAGCGGCTCGAACATCATGTGGCATGTAGAGCAGGTCGGGTTGATGCGATGCGCTTCAAGGCGCGCGCGCAGCGTTTTCGGTGCGGCGCCTTCAGCTGGCGACAAATCGGTTTCGACGCCTGGCGGTGGATCGGGCGGGCTTACGCCCATGAAGGTTTCAAGGAACCACTTGCCGCGTTTGACCGGCGAGGTGCTGGCCGCCACCGAGGTGATGGTCAGCAAGGCGCCCTTGCCGAGCAGGCCACGGCGTGCGTCCTGGTCCGGGCCCAGTTCGACACGGCGGAACTGCGAACCGTACACGTCCGGAATGCCGTAGTGCTTGGCAAGGCGTTCGTTGACGAAGGTGTAGTCCGCGGTCAGCAGGTCGAGAATGCTGCGGTCGTCCTTGATGACGCTCGCGAAGAACAGCTCGATCTCGCGGCGGAAGGCGTCGCGCAGCGTGCTGTCGAAGTTCGGGAACAGTTCGACGACCGGCTCGCTTGCGGCCATGCCGCGCACGTTCAGCCACTGGCCCGTGAAGTTTTCGATGAACGCTTCCGAACGCGGGTCGGCGATCATGCGCTGCACCTGTTCCTCGAGCACTTTCGGTTCGTGCAACTTGTTGGCCGAGGCAACTGCGACCAGTTCGGCGTCGGGGATGCTGCTCCACAGGAAGAACGACAGGCGCGAGGCCAGTTCCAGGTCGCTGATCGCATACAGTGAGCCTGCAACGGCCTCGGCGGGTTCGATCTCGGACCGATAGATGAACTCTGGATCCACGAGCACGCGCTGCAACGCAGCCTCGATGCCATAGTCGAAGCTGCCGCCTTCTTCACGACCGTCGCGGAAGAAGTCCATCATGACGTCGACGTCGGCCTGGGTCGACGGACGGCGGAAGGCCTTGCTGACCAGCGTTGAAATGATCTGGTTCGCGCAAGCGGCTTCTTCGCTGACGCTCTGGGGATAACACTCGAACACTTTCGAACGCGCCTGCGTCGAAGTGGCCGGCACGCCGTTATACGGGCCTTCGATGAAGACCTGGCCGACGTGCGGATAGAAGGTGTAACCGGAAATCGAACCAGGCGAGTTCATCGTGCGCTGGAACGAGGTATTGAGGCCTGTATCCGGCAAGTCGCTGGTGACGAGGAAAGTGACGCCGATCTTGTGGAAGCCAGCCTTGATCGGAATCGCCGGCGTACGGCCACCACTGCCCTCGGTGCTCTTGATTTCCTTGTCCCAGTCATACAGGTAGACGCGCTCGCCATCGACCGTGACTTCAAGCTGCTCGCCGGCAACGTTGCCGAGAACCGCGGTGAAGTAACCGGTCATGCCTTTGACGGTAAAGACGTATTCGCCGTCAGCGGGGAATTCGTGCTCGATCAGCATGCCGCCGCGGGTGCCGAAGGGCAGGCCTTCGACGTGCGCATTCTGTGAAGTGTCGACGGGTACGTCGAAGATCGCCAGACCGGGTGCAGTTTCGGTACCGATTGCCAGACGCGCGATGTTGCCGGCCGCGGACAGATAGGCTTCCATCAGCGCGGGCGACGAGGTCAGCGTACCGGCCATGTTGTCGAAGCCATAGCTGGAGTCGTCAGGCGGCAGGAACTTGGCGGCGTTGATGTTCAGCGCCAGCAGGTCGCGGATCGCATTGGTGTATTCAGTGCGGTTCAGGCGATGCAGGCCGGGAGGCGGCAGGTGCAGCGCTTGCTGCTGCGCCTTCGTGTCGATGCCGTTTTCCAGGCTCGCGGCCAGGGCCTGCATGGTCTCCCAGTCCGGACGTTCTTCGCCGGACGGCGGCATAATGCCCGCGCGGATGCGCTTGATGGCCTTTTCGCCGATTTCGGCGTGGTCAGCGACGTTGCTCGCGTCGATGCCTTCAAGGTCGATGCCACCGGAGTAGTCATCCAGATTATGACACTTGGTGCAGTACTGTTCGAGCAGCTGCTTACTGTCGACGTCCTGAGCCAGGACGAATGGGCTAAAAATAACGCTGGCCCCGATAAAAACGCGGGAAGTTGCTTTGAACATGGCTGATAAACGCATACGGTTCCTGGCCTCTTTCATTACTACTCGATACGACTGGATCTAGTTTTTTCCGGATCGAGGGAAGGATAGACCGATAGATTCTTTCGGGTCTACCCGCAGCTCGCCCGCGACGACCTGTTTCACCGTTTTTCCAATTTTTGTCCTTTGTGTGGCACTTTTCCGCGCTGGCCGAAGCCTTCCGGGGCTTTCACCAAGCCATTGACAAGCCTTGAAAAAAATGTGTTCGGCCGAAGCGTGACAACTGGTACTTAGTCGCATGTTCATTGACCGCGGCTGAAACCATGCCCGATGATCCCGTTCGCGCTGGCTTGTTAGCAGACACCTTCCAAAATCACAGACCCGAAGAGGAATCACATGCGCGCCACGTTCAGCCCACGCCCCCTCACCCGACTTGCCACCCTGCTAGCCGTTTCCCTGCTTGCAGCCTGCTCCCCCTCCGAACCGGACCAGCCTGTCCCGGCCGCCGCCCCGCCCGAACCCGCGGCGGCCACGGCGTACCAGGGCGCGCGCCTGATCATCGGCGATGGCTCCGCCGCGCTGGAAAATGCCACCTTCGTGGTGCAGGACGGTCGCTTCGTCGCCGTCGGCGCCGCCGGCACTGTCCAGGTGCCGGCTGGCGCTAGCGTGGTCGACCTTGCGGGCGCGACCGTGATGCCCGCGATCATCGATTCTCACGTGCACCTGACCGGCGAGCGCGCCACGCTCACCGAAGACCTGCGCAAACGGGCGACCTACGGCATCAGCGCCGCGTTCGACATGGGCACGACCGGCACCGACGTCATGTTCGAAGTGCGCGACGAAGCCGCCCCCGGCCTTGCATTGATGCGCAGCGCCGGCCGCGGCATCACGGCACCCGAAGAAGGCCGCTCCACGGTGCCGCACTGGGTAACCACCGAAGAGGAAGCCCGCGCTGCCGTGCGCGAAGAAGCGGCGCGCGGCGTCGACATCATCAAGATCTGGGTCGACGATCGTAATGGCCAGTATCCAAAACTGACGCCCGAACTGTACGGGCCGATCATCGACGAAGCGCACGCCAACAGCCTGCGCGTGAATGCCCACATTTTTACGCTCGATGACGCGAAAGGCCTGCTGAATTCCGGCCTCGATGCATTCGCGCACGGCGTGCGCGACCAGGATATCGACGACGAATTCGTCAGCCTGATCCAGGCGCGACCCGAGGTGGTGCTGACGCCGAACCTGCCGGGGCGCGGCGTGGCCACCGATCTCGAATGGCTGCGCGGCACGATTCCGGACGCGCAACTGCAGGGCCTGATCGACGCGCCCGCGGGCGACCAGGCCGTCATCGATGCCTTCGGCATCCAGGCACGCAACCTCAAGCGCCTCAGCGAGGCCGGCGTCACCATCGTCATGGGCACCGATGGCAATACGCCGTGGGGCCCGCATATCGAGATGGAAGACATGGTGGCAAGCGGCATGACGCCAAACGCGGTGCTGACGGCGGCGACAGGCAACGGCGCCGCATTCATGCGCCTCGAGGATCGAGGCACCCTCGCCGCCGGCAAAGTAGCCGACTTCATCGTGCTCGACGCAAACCCGCTCGAGGACATCACCAATACGCGCCGTATTCGCCAGGTATTTCTCGCCGGCACGGAAGTGGAGCTCAATTGATGCACTGATCGTTGACGGAGTTCCCGCCCATGAAAAAGGCGCTGCCCGCGAGGACAGCGCCTTTTTTGTTGCTGGGCTCGATTGATCGATTAGCGTTCAGTCGAACCGGGCGCGCGTCCCCGGCCGCTGCCCTGACGGCCGCCATGGCTGCCGCCCTGGTTGTAGCCCTGGCCGATTCCATTACCCTGGTTGCCACCACCCTGGCTGCCACGCTCCTGCCCCTCCATCGGCTCCTGCGAACGACCCTGTCCGTGCATTGGTTCACGCGCAAGGCCCGACCCTTCCTGCGGCTCTTGCGAACGTCCGCGCTCGGTACCGGCCTGCTGGTTTTCGGCCGCATCGCCCTGCCCTGGCTGGCTACCATGACCCTGGCTGCCGCTCTGCGCGGAACGCGCCGAGTTGCTGCTGCCATAATCCTCGTTGCTGCGCGAAGAGCTGCGGCTCGGAGCTGAACTTCCCTGGCCGGTGGAGCCGCCCTGCGCGCGCGAGCTGCGGCTTTCGCCGTCGCCCTGCGACTGCTGGCCGCCGCCTTCGGACTCCGCGCGGGAGTTCTTGTTCTTGCTACCCGCGGAACGCGACTGCCCGCCCTTGCGGCCGGCTTCGCGCGCTTCTTCCGACGTGAATTGATGCGCGTTGCCGCTTTGATGCGCCGCCTTCCCGCCGCGCGAGGCGATTTCCCGCTGTGTGGCCGCATCCATCGATGCGAAGCCACGGTTACGGGTGTTGCCGCCTGATTGTGGAGAGTCTTGTCTTGGCATGATGCCTCCTGGTCTCGGTGTATGGGTTTTTGTTAGTGCCGGTTTGGTACGTATTTCCCTGCTCGACCTTCTTTGGGCCCTGAGAGCTTCGACTGGAGCAAGCGCTATGCCAAAGTAGAAGCATCGTTGCCAGCTAAGGGTTTTCTCGCTGCCGCTTTGCGCCAACGGAGAAGTTGCGGGCAATATTTTCCGGAATCACAGGAAAAATTTACTGATACGCCCGGGTACAGGCCCGGACACGGCCTGCTAATGTCAGCGCAGCATCGTGACTGCCTGCGCGGCTCCGATACGGCGCGTTGCACGCAGGCATAGAATCTTTGCCCTGTAATGCTGTCAGATCGATTAGTAGTTCCAGTAGCGCGGTGCAATGCTGCTGCGCGCTCCCAGGAAGGAATATCCCGCGATGAAAAAACTCCTGATCTCGATTGGCGCCGTGTTGACTCTGTTATTGATCGTCGGCGTCGGCCTGATTGCCTACGTGCTCACTTTCGACCCGAACGAAAACAAGGAATGGATCTCCGCTAAATTCCGCGAGAACACCGGGCGTGAGCTCGTGCTCGGCGGCGACGTCGAGTGGACGCTCTACCCCTGGCTTGGCATCACCGCGAACGCAGTCAGTGTCGGCAACGCGCCGGGATTCAGCGCAACACCGCTGGCACAGGCCGAACACCTCGCTGCGCGTGTCAAGTTGATGCCATTGCTGAACGGTGAATACGAAATCGATACGGTGCGCCTGCATGGTGCGAACCTGAATCTCGAAGTGCGCGGGGACGGCGCCAACAACTGGACGCTGCAAGGCGCCGCGGAAGCACCCGTCGATGAAGTGCCTGCGCCCGATGAAGGCGGCGCCAGCGTGCCAAACTTCATCATCGGCGGTGTCGACATCGAGGATGCCGCGCTCGTATACGACGATCAATCCACGGGCACGCATTACGAAGTCAGCAACTTCGACGGCAGCATCGGCGCGCTTGTGTATGGCGCGCCGCTGGACGTGAGGATGAATTTCGATGCCGCCTCACGCGCACCGCGGCTCGCGGTTTCAGCCAATGTCGCCGGCACGGTGCTCTACGACATCGATAATGGCCGCTACAATCTCGCGCCACTGACACTCGAGGCCATGCTCACCGGCCCGACGGTGCCGACCGGCAGCGCCGACATCGATCTGTCGACCGCGCTGACCATCGACCTTGATGCCGACACGCTGAGCCTGCGCGACCTGCAACTGACAGCACTCGACACGCGGGTGCTGGCCGGCGTCGAAGCCGCGCGCATCAGCAGCGATGCGCCCTCGATCAACGCCAGCCTCAATGTCACGGGCAACGATCTTGCGACGATCTTCCGCATCATTGAGCAGAATGAACTCGCGCAACGCATTGGCAGCCTCAGTAGCAACTTCAGCATCGAGGCAACGATCGACGCCGACATGCAAACCGGTGCGGTCAATGTGCCAACGCTGCAGGCCAACCTGCTGGGCGCCGACATCAACGGCACCTTGACGGCGAGTCGCATCAATAGCGATGCGCCCGCTGTCAGCGGCTTCATCAGCGCCGCTGGTCCCGACCTTCCAACACTGGTGGAAGTACTTGGCATGCTGCAGAGCGGCAGCGATGGCGAGCTGACGCGCATCGGCCGCGACCTGGCCCGCGTCTCCGACAAGAACTTCCGCGTGCAGACCAATTTCAGCGCGGATATGGACGCAGGTACAGTGCAGGTGCCGGCGCTGAGCGCGACGCTGCTCGGCTTCACGCTGAACGGCAAGCTCGATGCAAGGGGCATCAACGAGGGCGGCAACATTGATGGCGCCTTTACGCTCGAAGGCGACAAGCTCGGCGAGGTACTGACGGCGCTCGGCCAGGCCAATCTCGGCGCAGTCGCACAGTCGCTCAGCCTCGACGTGCAACTGAGCGGCAGCAGTGACAACCTGCGGGTCAGTCCGCTGAATCTCGCGCTCGTCGTTGCTGGCGAGCAGATTCCGGATTCGCCGCAGGTACTCGCGCTCAATGCCGACACCGCGCTGAACCTCGATAACGACAGCCTCAGCGTCGACACATTCACGCTGACTGGCCTTGGCCTGAATCTCAGCGGCAATATCGTCGCCACGAATATCCGGGAGAACGCGGCATTCGAGGGCAGCATCGACGTGCCCACGTTCGACGCGCACAGCCTGCTGCAGCAACTGAACCAGACCATCACTACCACTGACCCGAATGTGTTGAAGAGCGTTGCTTTCAGCTCAGGCTTCAGCGGCACGACCAACAGCGTGGCGCTCGACGCGCTGCAAGTGAAACTCGATGACAGCAATCTAAGCGGCTCGCTGACCCTCAACGACCTGCAAACCTTGTCCGGGCAGTTCGACCTCGACATCGACAGCATCGATGCCGACCGCTACCTCAATCCGGTCGTCGAAGAGACGCCGGACGATGCGCCCGCGTCAGCCGCCGAAGCCGAACCGCTGCCGGTCGACACATTGAAAACGCTGAACCTCAAAGGCACGCTGAATATCGCTGCGCTGACGATCAGCGGCCTGGTCATGCGCGACATCGTCGTCGAGCTGAATGCGGCGAACGGCAACGTGGCGCTGAATCCGATCCGCGCGAATCTCTACGAAGGCAGCTTCGCTGGCGACATCACGCTGGACGTCAACGGCGCGCAGCCGGTCGCCACCGCCAACACGACGCTGAGCACGATCGCGCTCGGCCCGCTGCTGATGGACTTCATGGATTCGAGCCTGCTGACCGGCACCGGCAACCTCCGGCTCGCGCTGACCGGTAGCGGCGCCGATAGCGCGACGATCAGGCGCAGCCTCAGCGGCAACGGCGAACTTGGCGTCAGCGATGGCGTGCTGAGCGGCGTCGATGTTGACGCGGTGCTGCGTACGCTCGAAGCGATCATCCGCAGCCGCTCGATGCAAACGCTGCCGCAGGGTGGCTCGACCAGCTTCGAGCAATTCGCCGCCACGCTCGTGATCGACACCGGGCGCATCAGCAGCAACGATCTGACGATCAGCGCGCCCGGCTGGAACGTCACCGGCGCCGGCACGCTGGCCGACCTGTCCAACGACACGATCGACTTCGACCTGGTGACGACGGTCGACGAAACTCCGGCGGCCAACGGCCAGCCCTACGAGCTCGGCGGCTACAGCCTCCCGATCGCCTGCACCGGCAGCCTCACCGGCCCGCGTTGCCTGCCGGATGCCGAACAGATCATCGCCTCGGCGGTAACCAGCGCCGTGCAGCGGCGACTGGGCGACCTGCTCCAGGACCGCCTCGGCGGCACCGCGCAACAAGGCACGACGCCGGATGCAACAGAGGCCGCGCCCGACCAGCAGGCACCCGCCACTGAAACCGCGCCAGCGGAGGACGCGGAAGAGCCAGCCACGCGCCCCGAGCAAGACCTGCTGAACCGCACGCTCGACCGCATCCTCAGGTAGCAGCTGTGTGCCCGCTCGCGCGGCTAAATGGGGTCAGAGCCCATTTGCTGGGCGCCTTCGTGAAACAGCCCTAAAACAACCGCACTTTTCGGGCCCGCGCAGGGCCGGGCCTGATTCGTCTCCCTGCCGTCCGGGGTCAGCCGGCGCAGTTGTCTTCTTTCAAAGCGCACTTATATACTGCCGCCCCATCCTTCCCGGCTGGCAAGCTTTACCGCGAAATACGGTCTGGAGTGAACTTAAGCAACAGCGTAAGCAACAGCGTAAGCAACAACGTAAGCAACAGCGACACCACCTTCAGCCTTAAAGCCCAACCACAACGACAACAACACCGACACAAGCCCTCAGAGAGGAAATGCCATGAAACGCCTGTTAGTACTCGCGCTGGGACTGGTCATTGGCTCCGCAGCCATAGCCCAGGAACCCTACCCCTTCGTCAGCACGCCAGTTGCTGAATTCAACGAGCCATGGGCGCTGGAGTTCCTGCCCGATGGCCGGATTCTCGTGACTGAAAAAGGCGGCACGATCCAGCTCGTCACGCAGGACGGCCAGAAAACCGAAGTCAAGGGCGCACCGACTGTCGACTACTTCTTCCAGGGCGGCCTCGGCGACATCAAGCTGCATCCTGACTTTGCCAACAACAAGACCATCTACCTGAGCTACGTCGAAAAAGGCGACGGCGAAACCCGTGGCGCCGTTGTTGCCCGCGGCACGCTGAATCTCGACGCGCCAGCCATCGAAGGCCTCGAGGTCATCTGGCGCGCACTGCCGAAAGTGGAAGGCGGCCTGCACTTCAGCCATCGCATCCTGTTCGACGCCGACGGCAACATGTTCGTGTCCGCCGGCGAGCGCAACAACAATGCTGAAACGCCTGACACCGCGCCCGGCCAGAGCCTCGAAACCACGCTCGGCAAGATCGTGCGCCTCAACGACGACGGTACTCCTGCCGCCGGCAATCCTTTCGCCGACCAGGGTGGCCTCGCCGCTGAAGTCTATTCGATGGGCCATCGCAATCCGCTTGGCATCGCCTTTGATCCAAAGGGCCAGCTGTGGAACATCGAGATGGCGCCGCGCGGCGGCGATGAGCTGAACATGGTCACGCCGGGCGCTAACTTCGGTTATCCCTACGTTTCCAACGGCAACCACTACAACGGCATCATCATCCCCGACCACGATACCGACACCGAAGGCAAGTTCGCTGCCCCGAAAGCCTGGTGGAATCCGGTCATCTCGCCTTCCAGCCTTATCTTCTACACGGGCGACAAGTTCGCTGACTGGAATGGCAATGCCTTCATCACTGGCCTGTCCTCGATGTCGATCATCCGCGTCAGCGTAAACGCCGACACCGGCGCCGCCACCGAGGCCCAGCGCTTCGTCATGGGCAAACGCATGCGCGGCATCAAGCAGGGTCCCGATGGCGACCTCTGGGTCATCGAAGACGGTGCAGGCGGCCGCTTGCTGAAACTGTCGCCGCGTTGATTCGCGCTACTTGATTGAACAAAAAGGGAGCTTCGGCTCCCTTTTTTATTGGGTTGCGGGTGATGCGCGCCGTGCTGCACTTGGCTTCTGCATCGAGCTCTTTTAGAGCATGCGCTTGGTTTCTTGGTTTCTTGGTTTCCGCGGGCCTGTGATTGCATGGGGCTTCAGTGTCGAGTGCCGAGTCCGTACTGCCTTTGGGGGACGGCGCGGCGCCCGCGGGACTTGGGTTGGTCGAAGCAAGTCGCTCAGGATTACGATCGCTGGGGAGAATGGTCGCCGGGATTCGCGTCGTCGGAACAGCCACGCAGGGTACTCCCTGCTGTGATTCGGTCGCCCATTTCACGGCGTGCTCGTGATCACGCCAACAGAATGCAGCAGAGCCTGGGTCGCGGTTAATGACGTGGCGACGCGGTGTATTTGGCGTCTTGCGCTTTGTTTTGAAGCAAGACCTGCATGCCTGGGGTTGGCGCAAAAAGCGGAAGTTGCCAATGATCACGCGTTGTTTAGCGCGACTAAAACTCCGTTAGCGCTATGCACTCATCCCGTGACCACGGAACGTGCCGGACTCGAGTCGCCATTACTGCGATGCATCAACAAGAACGAACACCGCGGCAGCCGCGTTGCGGCCGATGAGGGACGAGTCCGTACTGCCTTTGGGGGACATAAAGCGCCATTCGACCGCGGGGTCGGCACAGCGGGTTCAGCCGCGAAGCGGGTGAACGTCACTCAGCATAGCTGAGTGACTGCCATTCGGTGCTGGCGCCGTTGCGCCTGCGCCGCATGGCACCGCTGTGCAGTCCTCGCGGGCGCCGCGCCGTCCCCCAAAGGCAGTACGGACTCGGCACTCGACACTGAAGCCGCATGCAATCCCAGGCCCGCGGAAACAGGGGAACCCACCGCATGCCCTCACGGGAGAAACAACCAAACACGGCGCCTCATCAAAAACACTCGACACCAACACAAACGTAATCCTCCCAGAACCCGCCTTAACAAAACAATTGGGCTCTGACCCCAATTACCAACCCCAGTTACCACAAACGCAACCCTCCCAGAACCCGCCTTAACAAAACAATTGGGCTCTGACCCCATTTGTTAAGAACCCGGCGCGGATGCGGCCACCATGCGTCAAGTTCCCACTTTCCAGCCCCATAGCGCTCCGGTACAGTGCTTTGACATGCTTTATCGAGGCGTGCGTCCGCTGAGCCGTTCGGAGTAAGTCCCTTTGTCGATACACGTCGCGCTGCAACACATCACCGACTACAAATACGACCGCAGGGTCAGCCTCAGCCCGCAGATCGTGCGCTTGCGGCCCGCGCCGCATTGCAGGACGCGCATCCTCGCCTACTCATTGCAGGTCACGCCGCAGGAACACTTCATCAACTGGCAGCAGGACCCGCAGGCCAACTATCTCGCGCGGCTCGTATTCCCGGAGAAAACGCGCGAGTTCCGCATCATCGTCGATCTTGTCGCCGAGATGAGCGTACTGAACCCCTTCGACTTCTTTCTCGAACCCGGCTTCATGCATATCCCCTTCGAATACGAACCCGCGCATTTGCGCGAACTGGCGCCGTATCTCGCCCGCGCGCCACTGACGCCGCTGTTGACAAAATATTTCGACGCGATTCCGCGCGGCAAGATCACCACCATCGACTTCCTCGTCGACATCAATCAGCGTTTGCAGCGCGACATCTCCTACCTGATTCGCCTCGAGCCTGGCGTGCAGACGCCGGAAGAGACACTGACGAAAGGCTCGGGCTCCTGCCGCGATTCGGCCTGGTTGATGGTGCAGTTGCTGCGGCATCTCGGCATCGCCGCGCGCTTCGTGTCGGGCTACCTGATCCAGCTCGTCGCCGACGTCAAGGCACTCGATGGCCCCTCCGGACCAGAGCACGACTTCACCGACCTGCATGCGTGGTGCGAAGTGTATCTGCCGGGCGCCGGCTGGATCGGCTTCGATCCGACCTCGGGGTTGATGGCCGGTGAAGGCCATATTCCACTCGCCTGTTCGGCGGAGCCTGGCTCCGCGTCGCCGATCACCGGCGCCGTCGACGAAAGCGAAGTGAGTTTTTCGCATCACATGGAAGTCAGCCGCGTGTGGGAAACCCCGCGCGTCACCAAACCCTACACGCGCGCGCAATGGGCGGGCATAGAAGCGCTCGGGCAACGCATCGACAGCGACCTGCAGGCGCACGATGTGCGCCTGACGCAAGGCGGCGAACCGACCTTCGTCTCGATCGACAAACGCGATGCCGCGGAGTGGAACACCGCGGCGCTCGGCGCGCACAAGCGCGACATCGCCGGCGAACTCACGCGACGCCTCAAGGATCACTACGCGCCACAGGGTTTACTGCATTTCGGCCAGGGTAAATGGTATCCGGGCGAGCAATTGCCGCGGTGGTCACTGAATATCTTCTGGCGCCGCGATGGCCAGCCACTGTGGAAACATCCGGAACTGTTCGCGTCGGAAGCGAATGACTACGGCGTTACCGCCGAGTGCGCCGCCGCCTTCCTTGCCGGCGTCGCCGAACATCTCGGCCTCGACGCGCGCCACAGCTTTCCGGCATTCGAAGATGCCTGGTACTACCTGTGGCGCGAACGCAAGTTGCCGGTAAACGTCGATCCCTTCGAGTCACGCGTGGCCGATCCGCTGGAACGCGCGCGCTTGCGCAAGGTATTCGACCAGGGACTCGACCATGTCGTTGGGTACGTGCTGCCGATCGCGTGGGATGACGCGTGGCGCAGCGGCCCCTGGTTCCTGCGCGACGAGCGCTGCTACCTCGTGCCCGGCGATTCGCCGCTCGGCTATCGCCTGCCGGTCGACTCGCAGCCCTGGGTCAGCAAGAGTGATTACCCCTACCAGCATCCACAGGACCTGAGTCACGACTTCCCGCCGCTGAAATCCTCCGAGGAGATTCGCCAGAATCTGCCGGGCCTGCGCGACTTCGATGCCCGCGGCGGCGCGGCATTGCGCGCGCCGGCCCTGCACGAATCGGCGGCGTCGATCACGCGTACCGCGCTCTGCGCTGAACCGCGCAATGGCTGCCTCTATCTGTTCATGCCACCGATGCAAAACCTCGACGCCTGGCTCGAGCTCGTCGCGGCGATCGAGAAAACGGCTGAAGCACACGACTTGCCGGTGATCCTTGAGGGCTATGAAGCACCGAAGGATCCGCGGCTGACCGTGCTGCGCGTAACGCCAGACCCCGGCGTCATCGAAGTGAACATCCATCCCGCAAGCGACTGGCAGGCACTCGTCGAACAGACGCAGTTCCTGTACGACGCGGCACATCAGTCGCGACTGTCGACGGAAAAATTCATGCTCGATGGTCGCCACACCGGCACCGGTGGCGGCAACCACTTCGTGCTTGGCGGCGCCACGCCGGGCGATTCGCCCTTCCTGCGCCGTCCCGACCTGCTGACGAGCATGATCGGCTACTGGCACAACCATCCTTCGCTGTCGTACCTGTTCTCAGGCCTGTTCATTGGCCCGACGTCGCAAGCGCCGCGCGCCGATGAAGGCCGCGACGAAGCCGTCTACGAACTCGAGATCGCCTTCAAGGAACTCGCGCGCCTGCAGCAACAGGGTTCCATCGGCGGCGCCGAAGGTTCCTTGCAGCCCTGGCTCATCGACCGCGCGCTGCGCAACAGTCTCGTCGACCTGACGGGCAACACGCATCGCAGCGAATTCTGCGTCGACAAACTGTATTCGCCCGACTCGTCGACCGGCCGCCTCGGCCTGCTCGAACTGCGCGCATTCGAAATGCCACCGCATGCCGAGATGAGTCTCGCGCAGCAGCTGCTGATCCGCGGCCTGATCGCGCGCTTCTGGCACGCACCCTATAAACCCGCGCGCCTGCAACGCTGGGGCACGGAACTGCACGACCGCTTCATGCTCGGACATTTCATCTGGGACGACTTCACCGACGTACTGCAGGAGATGAAGGACGCCGGTTATCCGATCGCGGCGGACTGGTTCGCGCCGCACTTCGAATTCCGCTTTCCGAAACTCGGCGACTTCGCCGCGCAGAACGTCGAGGTCGAACTGCGCCTGGCGCTCGAACCCTGGCATGTCATGGGCGAGGAAGGCGCCGCGGGCGGAACAGTGCGTTATGTCGACTCCTCGGTGGAGCGCGTGCAGGTCAGGGTGCGCGGCCTCGTCGATGAGCGCCACGTCATCACCTGCAACGGCAAGCGCGTGCCGCTGCAAGCGACCGGCAGGGTCGGCGAATTCGTCGGCGCCGTGCGCTATCGTGCCTGGTGGCCGGAATCGTGCCTGCATCCAACGATCAACACGCACGTGCCGCTGGTGTTCGATCTTGCCGATACCTGGATGGGCCGTTCGCTCGGTGGCTGCCAGTACCACGTCGCGCATCCTGGCGGCCGCAACTACGACACGTTTCCTGTCAATGCGCAGGAAGCCGAAGCCCGCAGGCTCGCGCGCTTCTTCCGCAGCGGACATACGCCGGGTAAACTTGCGATCGTGGAACCGCCACGCAATCCCAATTATCCCTTCACGCTCGATTTACGCAGGTAGCCAACTCAAGGTGAGCTGCTACCTGCGCTGACAGACTCTCATGATCAAGACCGATCCGCCCGGCACGCCCACAAAAACTGAAACTCCGGCGGAAGGCAATTTGGCGAACGCGAAAGAGCCGTCAGCGCCGGGGAAAGAGCCGTCAGCGCCGGGGAAAGAGCCGTCACTGATCGCAAGCTACAGGGCTTGCGCCGACCGCTATGACGAAATGTGCTCGGCGCCCGGCGTTCCCCGCGCGCACTGGCAGCCGCTGTTCGATAGCCTCAATGCCTCCACGGCGCGCGAACTGAACGCGCGCATCAGCGCGGCCGAACGGCATCTGCGCGACAGCGGCGTGACCTACAACGTCTACGATGATCCCGAAGGCAACGATCGCCAGTGGGAGATGGACATGCTGCCGATGCTGATCGCGCCGGACGAATGGCGGGTCATCGAAACGGGCATCGCACAGCGAGCGCGGCTGTTCAACGCAATCCTCGCGGATCTCTACGGCCCGCAAACCCTGCTGAAAGATGGTCTCGTGCCGAGCTCGCTCGTGCTTGGGCACAGCGGCTTTTTGCGCAATGCCCACGGCATGAAGCTGCCCGGCGAAATTCATCTGCATCTATATGCCGCCGATCTCACGCGCTCGCCAGACGGCCAGTGGTGGGTCATCGCCGATCGCACGCAGGCGCCATCGGGTGCAGGCTACGCGCTCGAAAACCGCCTGATCGTGTCGCAGGTCTTTCCGGAGCTGTTCCGCAGCCAGAACGTGCGGCATCTCGCGCAGCACTTCGCGACAATGCGCGATGCGTTGATGTACTACGCGCCAAAAGGCGACGGCGCACCGCTTGCCGTCGTGCTGACGCCGGGCCCCTACAACGAAACCTATTTCGAGCACGCGCTGATTGCACGCTACCTCGGCTTCCGTCTCGTTGAAGGCGGCGACCTGACCGTGGCCGACAACAAGGTCTGGCTCAAGACCATCGAAGGTCCGCGGCGCGTGCATACCATCATCCGGCGCCAGGACGATGCGTACTGCGATCCGCTCGAACTGCGCGCCGATTCCACGCTCGGTGTCGGCGGCCTGATGGAATGCATCCGTCGCGGCAACGTGCTGGTCGCCAATCCACCGGGTTCCGGCGTGCTCGAAGGCGGCGCCTTGCTCGGTTACCTGCCGCGCCTTTGTGAACACTTGCTGGACGAAGCGCTAGCGCTGCCATCGATCGCCACGTGGTGGTGCGGCGAGCCCGTCGCGCTGCAGAGCGCGCTCGCGCAGCACGAGCGGCTGGTGTTCAAACCAGCGGATCCGGGTTATCCCTTCGAGCCAGTGTTCGGCCACAAGCTCTCGCCGCAGCGCCTTGCGCAACTGCGGCAGCAGATCGCCAGTCACCCCGAACGTTTCGTCGCGCAGGAGCTGGTGGATGTGTCGGAGGCGCCGGTGCTCGCTGGCCGCGCGCAACAGCACTCCTTCCAGTCGCGCGGCATCGGCTTGCGCGTACACGCCAGCATCGCGCCCAGCGCCAACTACGTGGTCATGCCCGGCGGACTCACGCGTGTCGCCACCGATGCCGACTCGCGTATCGTGTCGATGCAACGCGGCGGCAGCTCGAAGGATACCTGGGTGCTGGCAGAAGGTCCGCTCGATACGCAGTTCACGCTGCTGCGCAGCACCTTGCGCAGCGCCGACCTCGTAGCGTCCAACGGCGCCATTGCCTCGCGCGTCGCCGAGAACGAATTCTGGTTCGGCCGCACCTGCGAACGCTGCGAAAGCATCGCGCGGCTATTGCGCGCGGCGCTCAACGCCGTGCTGCAGGAAACCGAGGATGGCATCAATAACCCGGTGTTCGCGATGGCGACCTCGTGGGGGCTCATCAGCGAAGACGAGATGAACGATGCTTGCCTCCTGACCGCCGCGACGATGGAAGACGAGTCGCGCGGCCTCGCCGCGAACCTGCGCCGCCTCAACCAGATCGCCTATCAGCTGCGCGACCGGCTGTCGCTCGACCACTGGCGCGCAATCACGAGCCTCGTACGCGATCCGGTGTTCAACCAGCAGGTCACGCTGTCGCAGTGCATCAACTGGCTCGACAAAACCATCGTCGGCATGACCACGCTCAGCGGCTTCGCGCTCGACAGCATGACGCGCGACACCGGCTTCCGTTTCCTGTCGATCGGCCGCCGCCTGGAACGCCTGTGTTTTTTGACGCGCGCGATTTCGGTTGCCTGCAACGAGGGGCGCGATTCGGGCCTGACATGGCTGCTCGAACTGTGCGATTCGGTGCTGACTTATCGCTCGCGCTACATGGCGCAGCCCGAGTGGTTGCCGGTCATGGATCTGCTGATCCGCGATCCAAGCAACCCGCGCTCGGTCATGTTCCAGGTCAAGGGCATCCACGACTACCTCGGGCGCATCGAGCAGCGCCATGGCCCCTGCGGCCGCGAACTCCTGCTGCCCGACATCGAGCTGCTGATGTCGCTCGACCTCGACACTGAATACCATCCCGACAGCGCCCGCCTGATGCAGGCCATCGATAACCTGCACAATAGTTGCTATGCGCTCAGCGATCGCCTGACGCAGCAGTTCTTCAACCACCCGGGCATGCAGAACGACTGGGGCTCATCATGGTGACAGCCCTTGCAACTCACGGCGCAAAAAGTCGCCGCTATAAAGTGGTACACGAAACACGCTACGTGTATTCGGCGCCCGTCGCGCAGGGGCATCATTTTGGCCACCTGACGCCCAGAACCACTCCGTGGCAGCAGGTGCTTGACCACAAGCTGGCGTTCGAACCGCAACCGAATGAAGTCGCGGACCTCGACGACTACTTCGGCAATCACTCCGTGCGCTTCCTGATCAATCGCCCGCATGAGGTCATGCAGGTGTGTGCGAGCTCGACGATCGACGTGCAGGAGCAGAACCTCGACACCACGCTGGCGCGCGCGCCGTGGGAAAGCGCGCTGTGCGCGTCGTTCTACGAAGTCGAACCGCTGTCCGTCGCCGAAATGCGGCTGCCCTCGCAGCACGTCGAACTGTTACCCGAAACGCGGCACTACGCACACCAGTTCTTCAGGCCGGAACGGCCGTGGCTCGACGCCCTGCTCGACCTGACGCTGCACATCCGCAAGGACTTCGTTTACGACCCGAAAGCAACGACGGTATCGACGCCCATATCGGAAGTGTTCGAGAACAAGCGCGGCGTGTGCCAGGACTTCGCGCACCTGATGCTGAGCTGCCTGCGTTCGCTGAACCTGCCCGCGCGTTACGTCAGCGGCTATATCCTCAACGAACCGCCGCCCGGCAGCGAAAAACTGCTCGGCGCCGATGCCTCGCATGCCTGGATCGAAAGCTGGCTGCCCGGTGTCGGCTGGGTCGGCTTCGATCCCACCAACGGCAAACTCGCGAACCATGAATTCATCACGATGGCCTGGGGCCGCGATTTCATGGACGTGACTCCGCTACGCGGCGTTGTGCTCGGCGGCGGCGCGCAGAAGCTGGAAGTGAAGGTGTCGGTTACGCGGATATAGCGAGCACGCGGCCGAAGCTGCGTGCTTGCTATCGATAGGATGGTCATTCGCCGCCAGCAGCGGCGCTGGAGCAAATCAGGGTGCCGGCGAGCGCCGGCACCCTGCGTCAAGCTCAGGCGTTGACGAGCTGAGCTTCCGTGAAGCCGGTGTAGCCGATAAGCACGAGTTCTATCTGTTCGGGCTTCGGCCCATTGACATCGAAGGTCAGCAGCGTGTCGTCCGCGCTGTTGTCGTTGTCATAGTCGCCCACCTGGATGAATGCAGTGCCCGCCTTTGTCAGGCCGGCCAGATGCAGCATGTCATCGCCATCGAAGCCGGTGATTGTCGCAACGCCATCTTCGACATCTGTGTTCAGTCCGCCAGCAACTCGCGTCACGTTCTGTTTGTTGAGGTTCCATCTGTAGGCGGTATCGGTGTTGGTATCCGTATCGGGATCAGTCACGACCACTTCGTTCTGTCCGCCGATCGTGATGACGAGGTTGCTTGTCGTGCCATCAATCGAGGTCAGCAGGAGCTTCTCTTCCACGCTTGAGGTGCTCGTGAGTGCCTGCACGTTGGCGTCGGTATTGCGCAGTGCGTAGGTCCACGCGCCGGTGTCGAGGTCGAAGGTGAAGTCGCCGTAGGTGCCGGCGAGATTGCCCGTGGTCTCTACAGCGCTCTGGTCATGATCGAGATCGACCACGCTTACCGTACCGGACGCGCTGGTCGTGCCATCTTCCTGGACCGAGCCGGTAGCAGTGCCGCCGAACACAGCGACGTCGTTGACGCCGGTGATTGTCAGCTCGATGTCCTGCGTGGTGCCGTCGAGCGACTTCACAGTGACCGTGTCGGTCACTTCTTCGCCTTCGGCGAGGCTGTCCATGATGGTGGTCAGCGTGTA
>JBEGWB010000051.1:0-35388 GCA_041178065.1 Pseudomonadota bacterium
CTTTTTCATCGCTGCCATCCCACATTGCCAGCAGGCTGTCGCCTTTGAATTCGTGGACACTGCCCATGTGCTTCTCGATGATCTCGGTCGTGCGCACGAAGAAATAGTGCAGCAAGGCAGCGGCCTCTTCCGGCGGGCGTGCTTCGCCATAGGCCGAGAAGTTGCGCAAGTCGGCGCTCAGCAGCGTGACGTTTTGGCGCCGTGCGGAAATGCTCGAGTTGGGCAGCGCGTAGGCTATTTCCTGCGCGATTTCGCTCGGCAAGTAACTGCTCAGGTTATCGAGTACGCGGCCGCGTTCGAGGCGTACGCGTGCATACTCATGGAGAATCAGCAGAACCGCCGCACACAAACTGTAGAGTGCTGGCGCTAACCAGCCCAGCCATAGATTCGTCGTGCTGAGCACTACCGCGTGCAGTAGCAGCGCAATGCCGGGGAAGGCGATTCCACACACGGCGAGTCCGTAGCCGGAGAAGCGTTCGCGGCCCGCTGCAACCCACAGCAGGATGGCGGCGAAGGCAAGTCCGAGCAGCGCGCGGAACAGCGGCGCACCCTTCGGCGCATAGGGGACAGTGCCGTCGAGCATGCTGCCGAGTATGCGCGCCTGCAGTTCAACGCCATGCGCGCCACCGCTGTAGGGCGTCGGCACGATGTCGACGAGACCGAATGCGGTGTAGCCGACAAGCGCCCAGGTATTTTCGAGAAGTTCGCGTGGAATCTCGCCATTGATTACGTCGATGGCTGAGAAGGCCCGATAGCTGTCGGGAGCATTGCGGAAGGAAACGCGCAGGTTGCCAGCGGCGTCGAGGGGGATCTCGAGGCCCGGATAATCGCTGAGGCGCAACGACTGGATCGGATCGAGCAGCGAGGTCCCTGGCTGGACATCCACTTTCCAGGCATCGCCGCTCATCATCGTCAACAAAGCGCTCAGGGACAGCGCCGGATAGGGCTGGCCATCCACGCAAACGTAGGCCGGAACTTCGCGCACGGCGCCATCAGTGGCGACCAGCGCGGTAATGTTGCCCTTGGGTATGCCGGCGAATACCGCGGCACTGCCCTGGAATCCCATCGCGTGATTGGCCGCCGCAGTGCAGGCGAGACCGCCCAGGGGATGCGTCATGACACCGGTGCGGGTCGTCTGGTCGGGTAATAGCGCAGGCGTCTGCGCAATTACGGCCTGCGTATTTTGCAGCGCAGCAATGAATGCCGCATCGCCTTCACGCGCTTCTGAAAATGAAATGTCGTAAATCTGCAATTGCACGCCAGAGGCGGCAAGCGCTTCCGAAAGTTGCGCCATCGTGCTGCGCGACCAGGGCCAGGGCCCCAGTTGCTCGATGCTCTTTTCGTCAATGGCGATGATGTTGATGCGTTCTTCGGGACTCGAGTCGGGACTCAAGCGCCAGCCGACCGATGCACTTTGCTCTTCGAAGTTGCTCATCCCCTCGTCGAAGACAAGCCCGAGGCCCAGCGTGAGAAAGGCCGCGAGGGCGAGCAACAACACACGCACGCGCTGCGGTCGGAGTCGAGCCGCAAGCGTTGCGAGGGAGCCCGTCAGGGCTGTGAAATGCGCGGAGGGCATGTTATGGCTGCCTGCCCCAGAGCGTCACGCCGTCAATAACGCCGGTTTCGAGCGCTTTTTCGAAGAAATACCCGGCTTCGGCGCCATCGAGGCTCACGGCGCCAGCCATCTCGTGATTGGGGCCCACCACGCTGAAATATCCACCGTCGCCAATCCGGCCGCTGACACTGAGCCCGAGCGGCCCCAGAGTCTTGCTTCGCATGTCCAGCGATGTAGCGAAGGTATTCGCATTGAAATCGATGTTAAGCGAGCCACCGAATACATCCAGCAGTTCGATTGCGCCGTTGGACTTGTAGGTGGCTTGCGCGCTATTCAGGGCAAAGCCGACGACACCCAGCCCGGGCTGCACGCGCGGTGAATTTTCGAGACGGAACAAGGCATAGGTGTCGTTGCTCACGGCGCCCCGGCGCCCTTCGCTCGCGGTTGCATAGTCGACGACGATGCGGTCGTGCGCGAACGACTGGTTGTACAAATGACCCCACAGCAGCTGGCTGTTCTTCAAGGCCTGCGTGGCAATGGCGACATCCGGCGTAAATTCGCGCGGGGGGGCAACCACCGCGGTAACATCCGGCACGCTCGGAACCACTCCGGCACCTGGGCCTGCATTGGCGCGAGTCAGCGCAATTTTCTGGTTAACCGCCAGCGTCGCCACGGACTCTGCATAAAGTTCACCGCGACTCTCTTCCTTCGGCGCAGCGGCCACCTGTGATGGTTGCAGTACAGGAGCGACAAAGGAGTCGGGCAAACCCTGCGTAGAAACGGCCAGCATAACGGGAGTCCCGCTAGTGGCACTCACTTGCAGCACCTGACTGGCACCGTAGGCAAGTTCGAGTCCACTTGCGTTACAGGGCCCCAGCGCATCGGCGAGGCATTGGCTCGAGAAGGGTGCGACGACGATTGCGCCCTGGTTGATACGGGCCTCGACGCCCTTGTCGCCGGCACTGACGACATAATCGGTACCGCGCACGCCGATGGCGGCTAGCGGCGTGTTCATGCGGTAGTTTTGACGTGCGCTTTTTGCGGCATCTCCGGAAATCGAGCGCGCTTCACCTTCTACAAGATTGAATTTGACTGCCGAGGCGGATGGATTTGCGGCGTCATAGTCATAACGCTCGATTTCGACGGTGCTCGAGGGGCGCACACTGAACAGGCCCTTATCGGCGAAACGGATGTGCACATGGCCATCCGACGCCGTCTCGATTTTGTCGAATACGCCGATCGTCGTACCGATCGCGATGCGCTCGCGACCAGCACCTGCTTTCTGGATCCAGGCCTTGCCGAGCACGAAGCTGACTTCGCCGATCTCTTTACCGGGCATCGAGGCGTGGGCAGAACCAATCAGGCCCAGCAGTGCCGAGACACAGGCCAGAGAGCTGAGCGCTTGACGACTACTGCCGAAAGGCTTGTTCCGTTTCATGGTTCGTACCCGTATTGCGACATATGTAAAGATACTGCAGGAATAACAAGTCGCGAGTGATTACAGTCACACAGAGCGATTTCTCGTCATTTGCCTTTCTATCTCAGGCACTTATAATCGACCGCCTACCCACGCTACTACTCATACGTGACAGCCCTCCATGGTAGTAACGCCGGAACTCCTCAGCTTTTTTCCGCTGCTAAAACCGCTTCCCAACGAGGTCCTGGTCAGACTTGCCCAGCAATCCTCCGTTAGCAAACATGCCAGGCGCGCCGTGGTGCTCAATGCCGGCGTACGCGAAAACCACGTATGCCTGCTGTTCGAAGGGCGATTGCAGGGCGTCGATTTTACCGTGGATGGGCGCGAAGTTGGCCTGTATTTCGTCGAACCCGGCGATTTTTGTGGGGAATTGAGCGTATTTGATTACGGGCCGCAGCCAGAGTTCGTGATCGTGCTGTCGCCCGCGGTGGTGGTGTGTATCCCAATCGAGGCATTGCGCGAAGTCATGCTGGGGCATCCCATTGTCGTCAACTTTCTCGGCGAGCGTCTGGCGCGCCGTGTGCGGCAAATGACACAGCAGCGCTCCTTGCTCGGCATGCCGAACATTTCGCAACGGGTGTGTTATCAGTTATGGCTGCTGGTCGGCGATGGCGACAAGGCGCAGATGAAGGAGGGGGTCATCAAGAGTGCGCCTACGCATATGGAAATAGCGATCATGCTGAACCTCAGTCGTGAAACGGTAACGCGCGTGTTTCAAAACTTGCAAACGCAGGAGGTCGTCAAACGCGATGGGAGCACGCGCTTGACCATTCCCGACTTGCATGCGCTCAAGGCTCTCGCCGAGGGCACACGCGAACTTTAGTTCCAGTTGCAAACCCCTACGGGGACTCGGGTATTTCCCTGCAGGCGCGTCGACGCGTGGGTTATAATCGGCAAGTCCGGTAGTACAGCGGTTGAAATACCCGTATCCCGGCCCCAACTTCGCATCCTTCGGGCTGCATGCCCACTTCACAATCAGGCTAAAGGACCAGGCTTCATCTCTGGCGACATGACAAATATCAATACAAAGCCAGCCGCGACGGAACTCGTCGAGGCACTCAAAGCAGTCAAACAACACTTCATTTACGCCGGCATTTTCAGTGCGGCGGTGAACTTGCTGCAACTCGTCCCGATCATTTACATGATGCAGGTGTACGACCGCGTCGTTGCAAGCGGCAGTATCTCCACGCTGATGATGCTGACCTTGCTGATGGTGGCGCTGCTGATTTCGCTGGGCGGTTTCGAATGGGTGCGCTCTTACATCCTTGTAGCGGCCAGCAACAAGCTGGAAGTTTCACTGCGCGAACGTGTGTTCAACGCGACTTTCAAACTCGCCCTGCAGGGCGGCGGCAAGAGTAGTGCCCAACCGATCCAGGATCTCACCGGACTGCGCCAGTTCATGACCGGTAATGGTGTATTTGCGTTTTTCGATGCTCCCTGGTTCCCGGTCTACGTCGCCGTGATGTTCATGTTCCATTTCTGGTTCGGCGTGGTCGCCATCCTCGCCGGCATCATCATGGTAGCCCTGGCCTGGCTCAACGAGGTGCAAACCAATACGCGCCTCAAGGATGCAAACAACGCAGCCAACGCAGCGAATGCGCATTTGATTGGTAGCCTGCGCAATTCCGAAGTCATTGCCGCGATGGGCATGACAGCCGCCGTGCGCAAGAAGCAGCAAGCCATCAGCAATCGCGTGCTGCAATTGCAGACCGACGCCAGCAAGCAGGCGGGCGGCATCGGCGCAGTGACGAAGACCTTCCGGCTCGTTGTACAGTCGCTGATTCTGGGCCTGGGCGCACTGCTCGCCCTCGAAAACATGATTTCTCCGGGCGGCATGATTGCCGGCTCGCTGCTGCTGGGCCGCGCACTGGCGCCAATCGATATCCTGGTGGGAACCTGGAAGGGCTTTTCGGTTGCCCGTGCGCAATATGAACGTCTGAACAACCTGCTCGGCAATGTGCCGGCCGAGCAGCAGCGCATGCAGCTCCCGGCCCCGCTCGGCAATCTCGCGGTTGAGGGAATTCACGTGGTACCGCCGGGCGCCAAGGCGCCTGTCGTCCGCGGTGTTTCGTTCCAGCTCAGTGCAGGCGAAGCCCTCGGCATCATCGGACCGAGCGCGTCTGGCAAGTCAACGCTGGCGCGCGCCATTCTCGGTATCTGGCCGCCAGCGGCGGGTAAAGTGCGCCTCGACGGTGCCGATATCACGATCTGGGATCGTGATGAGCTCGGGCCATATGTAGGCTACCTCCCCCAGGATATCGAACTCTTCGACGGCACCATTTCCGACAATATTTGCCGTTTCGGCGACGTGGATGCTGAAAAAGTCGTTGCCGCTGCGACCCTGGCTGGCGTGCATGAACTGATCCTGCGCCAGCCCGATGGCTACGATACGGTTATCGGCGGCGCCGGCGGTGTCCTGTCCGGCGGACAGCGGCAGCGCATCGGCCTTGCTCGCGCGATCTATGGCAACCCAAAATTGCTCGTACTCGACGAACCCAACTCGAACCTCGATGACCAGGGTGAGAAGGAACTGGTGGCGGCGATCCAGCGCATCAAGGCGCAAGGCTGCACCGTCATTATCATCAGCCATCGGACACTGATTCTGTCGGCTGTCGAGAAACTGTTGGTGTTGAAAGAAGGCGTCGCGCTGAGCTTTGGACCACGCGATCAAGTACTGCAAGCCCTTGCGCAACCGCAACCCGACGCACGCCGCAACGCAGCCGGGGCATAAGCGGCACACGTCACCTCCGACTTCCGGCAGATGACAAATGAACAGGAAATGACTGTGAAATCGAATTCAAATTTGCCTGCCGCAACCGACGGCAAGTCCGCGGCGCTCGTGCGAGTCCCCCCACTGTCCGACATCTCCGAGGCGTCGAAGGGCGCCGGCGAGGTCGTCGAAACCAGTTTCGCCGCGCCGCGCCGTATCGGGTTGACGATAGCCGTCCTCGTGTTCGGCTTTTTTGGGCTTTGGTCGGCTTTCGTCCCGCTTGGTGAAGCCGCGCTTGCCAGCGGCTATATCGGCGTGAGCTCCTACAATCAGGTGGTGCAGCATCTCGAAGGTGGCATTGTGAAGGAGTTCCGCGCGCAGAATGGCGACGTGGTACAGGCCGGCGACGTGATTCTCGTGCTCGATGCGACGCAACAGGAGGCAATGCTCGAAATCTCCCGCGCGCGCCTGCTCGCACTGAGCGCCAAGGAAGCGCGCCTCATGGCCGAGCGCGACAACCTGGCCGCCGTGACATATCCGGAATCCCTGCGTGCAACGGATGCGCCCCAGGGCGCCATCGAGATCACCAGTCAGGAGCAACAGTTCCGCACCCGCAAGGCCTCACAGGAAGGCGCCCTCGCCGTGCTCGAGCAGCGCATCAGCCAGCTTGAATCGCGCGTCACTGGACTGCGCGCAATGCGTGACAGTAAAAATACGCTGGCCACTTCCTTCAACGATGAACTCGTAGACGTGCGCCAGTTGCTCGAGCAGGGCTTCGAGAACAAACAGCGCCTGCGTGAGCTCGAACGCAACCATGCATTGTTGACCGGCGAAGCGGCCGACCTGACCGCGAACATCGCCTCGGCCGAAATCCAGATTGGTGAAACGCGCTTGCAGATGCTGCAGTTGCAGAACGAATTCCAGGCGCAGGTCGCCGCCGAGCTGGCGGAAACGCAGTCGGCCATGAAAGACACCAGCGAACGCGTTGCCGCGCTTGGCGATGTGGTTTCCCGTACCGAAGTGCGCGCGCCGGTTGACGGCGTCGTGACTGGCCTGCAGTTCCACACGGTAGGCGGCGTCATCAGCCCCGGCACGCCAATCGCGCAGATTGTGCCGCAGAGCGAAGACCTCATTATTGAAGCACAGGTCCGGGTCAACGATATCGACCGCGTGGCCAAAGGGCAGGAAGCTACGATTCGTCTGCCCGCGTTCAGCAGCAAGACGGTACCCACGCTGTATGGCACCGTGTTGAGCCTGTCGGCGGATGCAATGGTCGATGAGGCCACGCGGCAGCCGTACTACCAGGCGCGTGTCGCCATCACGCCGGAGTCGCTCGCCGATCTCGAGAACCTCGTGCTCGTGCCTGGCATGCCTGCCGAAGTCCTGATCAAGACCGGCTCACGCACTTTCCTGCAATACTTGATGAAGCCACTGTCGAATTCGATAGCGCGCGGCATCAAGGAGGACTAACGCATGAAATTTCGCCTCCTTCCCCTCACCTTTGCTGTATTAGTAGGCGCCGCTTCCGGCGCACAGGCTGCGGATGAGCCGGCGAGAGATGGAGCAGTAGTCGTCAGCGCGCTTGCAGGCGCTACGCTGGAAGATTTTTTCACAGCCGCACTCAACTACAGTCCCGAGCTCAGCATCGCACGCGAGCGCTGGGCGGTGCTCAGCGCGCGCAAGGACCAGATCAATGGCCAATTGCTGCCGCAGATCAATGCGAATGCGAACGTAAACGACAGCACCCGTACCGCAAACGTGCAGCCCCGGGTTGACTACAACGGTGAGCGCTATTCGATCCAGATGAGCCAGGTGCTGTTCAACTGGCAGGCTTTTGCCGCGCGCAGCCAGGCGTATTTGATGGAAGACCAGGGCGAGGCCGAGTACTACGCGCAGGTCGCGCAATTGCTGACCGAGGTCGCCGACAGCTACCTCAGTGTGCTGCAGGCCGAAGACGCGCTGGAGTCCATCAACTCCGAACAGGAAGCGATGACCAACCAGGTCGACCAGCTGCAGCGCCTGTACGACCTGCAACTCGCGCGCGTAACCGACCTTTACGAAGGCCAGGCGCGCCTGGCGGCAATTCAGGCGCAGCGCGTCACGATCGAAGCCGAACTTGCATTGGCCCGCGAGGGACTGCGCGCGCTCAGCGGTCTGGAGGCTGGTGACTTGTCGCGTCTACCGGAAGCGAGTGTCGTGCAGCCACTCGATGGCTCCGTCGACGAGTGGCTTGAGCGCTCGCGTAACAACAACCAGCTGATCCAGGCGCGTGCTTTGGCGCTGCGCGCCGCGGACAAACAGGTATCGCGCCAGCGCGGAGCCCACTTGCCGCGCGTATCGCTCGTCGTGCAGCACCAGCTGTCGAACACCGGCTTCGATAACTCACCGCTGAACGACGACTACGAAACCAGCTACGTCGGCGTTGATGTATCCGTGCCGATCTTCGCCGGCGGCGCAGTTCGGGCGGGCGTGCGTGAAGCGAAGAGTCAGCGCAATATTGCCGATGCCGAGCTTCGGCAAGCGACGCTCGACATCGTCCAGCAGACGCGCACGGCCTTCCTGCAGGTCAAGGCAGGCGAATCACGCATCGAAGCCGGACGCTTGCTCGCTGAATCGACCGATACATCCTATACGGCAATGCAGCGCGGGTTTGAACTCGGAACAGTGACGAGCGTCGACTTGCTCAATGCGCTGCGCGATCGTTTCCAGGCTGAGCGCGATCTGCAGGCGGCACGTTACGACCACATCCGTGCCGGCATTGCACTGCGCCGCGATGCTGGTGTGCTGACGGCCGATGACATTCGCCGTATCAGCGAGCAGTTCAACGTGCGCTGAAGCCGGCGCGGCATCAGCTCCCGTTACAGGTAATCCGAATCCCCTGCCAGCAACCACCAGCGGTCCTTAAGCTCCTCTGGCGCCGGGCCCGGCGTCCAGATATTCGCCGGCGTCGTGATCGGCATGGGCTGCGCATCGCTGACATTGCCAAAGCGCTGCACGTCCGGTTCGCTGCACCATAGCGAAAGCCTCGGTCGCAACAGCAGCCAGGTGGCGGCTCGTGCGACCTGCGCAAGCGCCGGCAGGTTTGCCGGTGGCGCCAGCGCATCCATCCAGAGCACGCGATCCGCTTCCACCTTCAATACGCAGAGGCCGACGGCCTTGCCCGTGAGGCGATGCCTCACGAGGATCAGCGTATAGGACTCCTGCGGATGGTTCAGGTAACGCCATGCAACGAGCGCCGCGTTCTTGCGCACCAGGATGCGGTCGGCTAGCGCCGTGCGCTGCTGTTCGGCCAGCGCATCGAGCGTGGCGCGATAGCGCGCGAAATTGCCTTCGTGCAGCACGACTGTCGTCAGCAGGAAGGGCACGCGTGGCTGCACGGGTAAATCCCAGTTCAATTCCCACATGCGGCCAACCGGCGCGTACAGCTTCAGGTGTGCGGCAAGATCCATATGCCGGTCGCTCGGAAAGCCGTAGCCGAGCAGCCAGGGCTTGCCGTAACCGAGATAGCGTTCGAGGAAGGCGCTCGTCGACTGGTAGAAGGGGCTCTGCTTGCGCACGGCCTGGCGCACCGATGGATTCACCATCACGTCGCAGATCTGCATCGCCGTAGCCGGCGCGCCCTTGAACCAGATGTCGCTGCCCATGCCGCCGTAATGCGCGAGCAGTTCGTCGCCACGCCAGATGCCGAGCGCGGCGCTTTGTGGCCGCGCGTACTTCCAGTTCCACAGGGCTTCGGACATGTCCTTGTTGAAAATGGCGGCGAAGAGCGCGCGCATCGCGGGCGCATCGGCATCGGTCAGCGCGCGCACGGTCAAGGCCGTGCCGGGTGCGCTTGGCTCGGTCATGGCAACCACGTATGCGGCAGGTCGACCAAGCCGCGCGCCAGGCCTTTCTGCTCGACGTTCAGTTCCGCCGCCTGCACCACGGCTTCGTAGATGTGCAGGCCTTGCTCGCACATGAGGTAGACGTCGATGTTGTAGTTGCCTTTGAGCAGCGGGAACTTCGGAAAGCTGACCTGTGCGTGGCCACGCCCGTGCGCATCAACCTTCAGGGCGATGCCGTCATTAACGGAACCGAGGCTCGACAGGATGCGGCCGTCGCCGCCGGTGAAGGCAATGCCGATGCTCGGCAGCGGCAGGTCGTGGCCGGGGTCGAATTTGACCGCGACCTCGAGCGTCGAGCGCCCGCTCAGGACCTTGTGCGCGCGCGCTGTCTTGCCGTCGACCGTGACGGCGATGTCGACGATGCGCGGCATCGCGCCCGGCTGCGTTGCGCGCGGCTTTGCTTCTTCCTCTGACGCGGGCGCATCCGATTCCATGTTTTCCGCGCGGGGCGATTCCATGCGCAGGTATTCGGCGTAAGCCGTGATGACGGTCGCCGGCTCGCCTTCGGCACGCACGCTGCCTTCATGGATCCACAACACGCGATCACACAGCGCTTCGATCTGGTACAGCGAATGCGAGCAGAAGAAGATGGTCTTGCCGGCGCGCTTGAAGTCCATGATGCGATCGAAGGACTTGCGCGCGAAGGCGCCGTCGCCGACCGACAGCGCTTCGTCGATGATGAGGATGTCGGGATCGATGTGTGTCGCGATCGCAAACGCGAGGCGCACGAACATGCCGCTGGAATAGGTTTTCACGGGGCGATGGATGAATTCCTCGATGCCGGAGAAGGCGACAATGTCATCGTAGATCGCATCAGTTTCGCGCTTGCCAAGGCCCTGGATCGAGCAGTTCAGGTAGATGTTGTCGTGGCCGCTCATCTCGGGATGGAAGCTGGCGCCGAGCTCCAGCAGTGCGGCGACGCGCCCTTCGATGTGCAGCGTGCCTTCGGACGGCTGCAGCGTGTTGGCCAGCAACTTGAGCAGCGTGCTCTTGCCAGCGCCGTTCTTGCCGACGACGCCAACGACTTCGCCGTGCCGCACGTCGAGGCTGATGTCACGCACCGCGTAATGTTTCTGGTGATGCGACTTGCCGGTGAAAATCTCTTTCGCGCGATGGAAGTCGTGACTATAGATCTTGTAGTACTTCGAGATGCCCTTGAGCTTGATGATGGCCTTTGTCATCACAGCACCTCCCGCACGTGCGGCACGCTGCGGCGGAACACGGCCCAGCACGGCGCTAGCAACAGCAGCCACACCGCGGCGAGGCGCGCCAGCCTGTGCCATTCCACGGCAGTGTCATCGACAGTCGCATGAATGACCGCGACGAGATCGGCGAAAGGATTCAGCCACAACCACTGTTGCACGCCTTCGGGCAGCATCTCCGGCGAATACAGTACCGGGATGCTGTACATGACGAGCGTCAGCACGAAGGGCAGCGCCTGCGCGAAATCGCGGATGAAGAGGCCGAGTACTGAGAACAGCAGGGCCAGCGGCAACAGCCACAGCAGCAGCAGCGGCACGATCAGCAGCGATTGCAGCGCCGCGAGCGGGCCATAAAAGGCAAAGGCGACGCCGCACAGCACCACGAGGTACACGAGCCCCGGAATCACCATGACGAGTACCGGCAGCAATTCAACGGGGAAGGGCGTGCGTCGATACAGGTTGGCGAATTCGCGAAACAGTCCGGACGCGCGCGTCAGCACTTCGCTGAGCAGCAGCCACGGAAGGATGCCGATCAGCAGGTAGGGTAGAAAGTCGTCGCCCCTGCCGGCGCGCGCGCCCCACACCACGTCGAACAGGAACCAGAAGCCGAGCACCTGCAGCGCCGGCTGCAGCAAGGGCCACAGCTTGCCCAGCAGCGTCCCGGAGGTGCGCGCGACGAGATCGCGCCGGATCAACATGCGCAGCAGCGACGCATGCTTGACGCACGCGTTGAAAGGCACGAGCACGCTGTCGCGCAAATCGCGTATTACGCTCATCGCTGCGTGGCGCCTGCGGCGGTCACCACGATCTTTCGTATCGGGATGTTCTGGTAAGGATTGATCTTGAGCACGCGCGGCCTGCTGGTGAACGAAGAGATCTCGACGATTTCGGAATAGGCGGTCGTGGCGGCATCCGTGGGGTCCACGATGACCTCGCCCTCGGCGACCCGCTCGGCGTCGTCAGCGCCGGCGGCATTATCCGGGGTCTGGCGTCGGTACGCCATGATCGAGTAATGACTTGTCGTGCGGCGGCTGCTCAGCCAGGGACGCAGCTCGCCCATGCGATCGGCGGGCACGATCTGTGCGACGTCGCCGTTGCCGACAAATTCGTTGTCTTCGCGCCAGGCGATGATGGCGTCGATGAGCTCCTCATCGAGCCCCGGCAAGAGCTGCATCGTTTCGACGGTCGCGACATTGAGGTTGATGAGGTCCTGGTCGCCATACAGCGTGAAGGCGGCATCGAGATCGACATCGCCGAAGACTTCGGCGAAACCGCGAATCGCGAGCAGCTCCTCAACGGTTTCCATGCGGCCGTTGCGTGGCATGTAGGGCTGGTCGAGCTCGCCGTAATATTCGCTTTCGGCGCCGTTCGAGCCAGGTTGCGCGTTGAGGTCCAGCCAGTCAGCCCAGGCGGTCATCATTTCGTCGATCTGGCCGGGCCGGGCCTCGTCGCCGAGCTTCTTCTCGACCAGCGCGCGCATCTTGCCGCGGCTCAACTCACTGAGATTGATCTTGCCGGCGTGGTCCCAGATGCGGACGACAATGTGCTCGGCCTGCGGCCACGTCAGTTGCAACTCCGCGCCGCGGTAGGCGCGGTAATGCGGGTTCACGGGATTGTCGGCCTGCTGCTCCGGATTGAGGATCGGCGGATCCATGAGGTTCAGCATGACCTCTGCTTCCGCCTGGTTCATCGCGGCGACGACACTGGCCCAGTTGACGAGTTCCTGCTGGTGAAACTGTGCCGTGCGTGCCGACAGGCGATTCTGGCCGGCGAGCACCGTGACGAGGATCGTCAGCAGCGTGATCGTCCACAGCGTGACGATCAGTACGGTGCCGCGTTGGCGCGCGCGCGAGGAATTGATGAATTCTGCCCGGGTCTGTGTCACGTCAGTTCACCGGCACGACAGGTTCGATTTCGGCATGACGCCAGGCGCGAATCGGCGCGACGATGTCCAGCGGGGCTTCGTCGAGCGTTTCATCCAGCGGCGTCAGCACCAGGTGCACGGCGATCGGCAGGCTTTGCTGCTCGGCGCCGCGCCATTCGTCGAGCCATTCCTTTTCGTCGGGGCTGCGTTGCAGCAGATAGCGGAAGGTGGCGCGGTAGCCGGGCAGCAAGGCGCTCGGCTCCAACTCCTCGAAGCGCACGTCGGGGCTGTCAGCGAATGCCGGCGTCAGGCGCAAGTTCAAGCCCTCGGCGTCTGACTCCAGGCGCCAGCCGGTGAGGCCGGTGCTGCGCTGCGGCGATACCGCCGACACGAAGCTCAGTGAGCTTTCGTCGCCTTCGAAATACACGTGGCGTGACAGGCGTTCGGGATCCACGTAGGAATGCGGGAATGCCGCGATCAGCGCGCGCTCGAGCTGCAGCACGACGAGCGTCCTGTCGAGCGTGTCATCGAGCCCGACGCTTTCGTCGCGCCAGTCGTTGACCACGGCGTAGACGCCGGCGCTCAGCATGCCGAGCAGCAGCGCCGTCAACGCCATTGCCAGCAGCATTTCCAGCAAGGTAAAGCCGCGGCTGCGCGGACTGTGACTGGAGGCGACGCGCTTCATTCCGGCAAATCCAGTTCCACCCAGTACGAGCCGCTCGTGACCACGTCGCCGCTCGCGTTGCGCAGCACGTAGCCGCGCAGCTTCTGGGTCGTGCCTTGCATGGTGCGGTCGGCGGGGTCGTCGAATTCGATACCGGCTTCGAGGTCCAGGCCGTCGAGCTCGAATGCAGGCGGCAGTTCGCCTTGCGTGTCGTCGAGCTGGGCCTGGTTGATGAGGCCGCGTACCTGGGCCGTGCGGATCAGCGCATCCTCGGCGCGCCAGGCAAGGCGCTTGCTGCCACCAATGACGGCGAACAGGCCGCCGAGCGCCATGCCGGTGATGGTCAGCGCCACCAGCACTTCGATCAGCGTGAAGCCGCGGTTGCGCTCATTACTCCTCATCGAGTTCCTCACCGTTGTACGCGGTGCTGATGCGGCCAGTGATTGCGTCGACGCGAATCATGGCCTCACGCTGGTTGCGTGCGAAACTGAGCAGGCCGCCGGTACTGCCACCCTGCGGGAAAAAGGTGACTTCCAGTTTTTCGACCCGCTCGGGGCGCTGCTCGAGCTCGTTCTGGTAGCGCAACTCGAGATTCTCCGCGGCCCAGTGCGGCGTACCCTCGGCCGCGTCGACTGCTTCGCGCAGTTCGTCGTAGTCCGAGTCGCGCGGGTCGAGCGCAAACAGCGTTGCGGTTTGCGCAGCGCCTTTGACGATCGCCGTGCGCTGCGCATAGGTCAGCGTGGCTGCGGCGCGGCGCACCTCGGCGTTGAACGCGGCGTTGTCGGTAATCGCAAGATTGGGAATGATCAGGCCTGTCCCGATCGCGATGATCGATAGGACAACCAGCAGTTCCAGCAGCGTAAAGCCGCTGGAGAGCCACCGGTTATTGATTCTCGAGATCGGCGTCATCGCCCTCACCGCCCGGTGCACCGTCGGCGCCCAGAGACAGTAGTTCGAAGTCGTCGCCTTCGGGCGTGTAGAGGTAGTCATTGCCCCAGGGATCCCTCGGCACGGCGTCGGCGCGCAGGTAGGGTCCGCTCCAGCTTTCGCGACCGGTATCGTTCTCGATCAGGCCGCCGAGTTCGCGTGGATACTGTCCCACGTCGATGCGATAGGAGTCGAGTGATGAGGCGAGCGCATCCATCTGCGACAGCGCAGCGGCGCGCTGTCCCTTGCCCAGGTTGCTGAACAGCGTCGGTCCCACCAGCGCCGCCAGCATGACGACGATGGCCGCGACGATCATGATTTCGATCAGCGTGAAGCCGCTTTGTTGTTTGGTGATGCGTAGACCTTTCATGGTTTCCTCGAGTGTCTGGTGTTGCCGCTCACAGGCCTTCGTTGCGCAGCAGTTCGGCTACGTTGCTGAAGCTCGCGCGGAATTCCTGCATTTGCGCATTGTCGCTACCGTCGCCGCGAATGATCTGCGGATGGATGATGATGAACAGTTCGCGGCGATTGCTGCTGTCGTCCTGGTAGGAAAACAGGCCGCCCAGCACGGGAATTCTCTGCAGATAGGGGACGCCCGTATTGCTGTTCGTGGCGTCGTCCTGGATCAAGCCGCCGAGCGCGATCGTCTCCTGGTCGGCGACGACGACGGTCGTTGTGATCTCCTGGTTGGTAAAGGTCGGGTTGTTCTGGACTCCGCCCGAGGCATTCTGGACCGAGGACAGGCTCTGGAAAATATCGAGCGTGATGTAACCGTCCTCGTTGATACGCGGCGTGATGGTCAGGACGATACCGACATCCTGGTACGCGATGTTTTCGGTGGACGCGCCGCCAATGCCGATCGTCACGCCGTTGCTGACTGGCACGCGTTGGCCGACCTTGAAATCGCTCTCCTTGTTGTTCATGGCAATCACGGTTGGGCGCGCTAGGAGGCGTACATCATTGTCTTCGGCCAGCGCGCGCAGCGTGGCGTCGACAACCGCGGACCCATCCATGAAGGTGCGGGTCAGCACGAGACCGCCCTGCGCAAAGGGAACGCCGGCGGCATCGAGGCCCGGCCCTGGCAGGAAGCGCGTCGACAATTGGCGGTCACCCGCGATGGCATTCGCGGACACGCGGGTCCAGTCGACACCAAAACGCATCCGGTCCGTCAGCTGAACCTGGCCGATGACGGCGTTGATCAGCACCTGCAGCGGGACGCTGTCGAGCTGGCCAATCGTTGTCAGCAGCTGGCGGTATTCGCGCGGCGAGGCGCGAATCAATAAAGAGTTCGTATCTTCGTCGGCGACGATGGTCACCGAGAGATTGCCCGAGACGATGTCCTCGGCTTCGGCCGCGGCGGCACCGAAGATGTTAGGCGCGACGAGGGTTTCCTGCACACCATCGGGCGTCACGCGCGTGATGACGTTGCCTTGCAGGTCCGTGGTCTGGGCCAGCTCATTTTCTTCCGCCGCTTCTTCGTCGCCGAACACATTGACCAGCGTGTCGGCAAGGTTCAGCGCGGTCAGGTTCTTGACCCGGTAGACGAAGAGCTGTTCGCCCTGTTCCTGGCTCGACGCGTCGAGGATGCGTATCCAGCGCGTGACCTCGCTGAAACCGCGCGCGGCCGGCGCCACGACCAGCACGGCGTTGATGCGCTCGAGGCCGAGCACCTGGTACGAACTCTGCTCGCCTTCGATCAACTGCAGGACGCCCTGCAATTCCTCGGCAACGGCGGCCGCCGACGAGTTCTCGAGCGGATACACCTGGATGCCCTGGTTGGCAAAGGGATCGTCGTCGAGCACGGCAAGCAATGCATTGATGCGCTCGAGTTGCTGCGGCGAGCCATAGATGCCGAGCAGGTTGGCCGGCCCGAGGCGGATGATCGAACCTGGTGGCTGCAGCAAGGGCGTGATGACGGCTTCGGCTGCTTCGATTGAAATGTAGGTCAGCGGCGTGACCTGCAGGACTTCGGATGAGCTCGCGTCGCCCAGCGTCGAAGGCAGCACGAGTTCAGCGGGAATATTCGCGCCGCCCGCCGAAAACTCGTAAACATTGCCGGCCTGCTCGATCGTGACGCCGGCGTTGCGCGCCAGCATGCGCATCAGGGGCCAGATGTCTTCGTAGCGCATCGGGTTATTTGGCGAGGTGCGCAGGCTGACGCGCGAGTTGATCGTTGGATCGATGATCATGTTGAGGTTCAGCACCGCGCCGAGTTGTTCGAACACGATGCGCAGGTCTTCCTGCTCGTAGTTCAGCTGCACGACGTTGTTGGCAGGCGGCTGCACGGCGGGTGCGTCTTCGATGAAGCGGCCGAGCTGGATGACGCGGCCATCACGGTTGATGTCGGCGATCGCCGCGGCGCGCTCGGCGGCAGTCGCATCCGACGTATCCGGCGGCAGCGGCGCGGGTTCGACCGCAGTCGTTGGGGCCGGCGTGGCGGCTGGCTCGGCCGGAGCAGGCTCCGGCAAGGTGGCGCAGGACGTTGTCAGCAAGGTCAATGCCGCCAGTGTCAGGCGCAGCAGCGCACGCGGCTCTGCCAGCGCAGCGAAGGAATTCTTGTTCATGCCAGACTCCACAAGACTCAAGGGGTCATTCTCAGAAATCAACTGTGTTCATGCTGAACACTGCATTCAGCATGGTGATAATGATACCGCCCACCGCAATACCCAGCAGGACGATCAACGCGGGTTGCAGGGCGTTCACGAGGCGCGTCATCTGGTCGCGCACCTGCGTATCGAACGTGCGGGCCAGCTTCTGCAAGATGCTGCCGGTGCGGCCCGACTCCTCACCGACGGTCACCAGCTGATGCAGTAGCAGCGGGAACTGCTTCGTCTTTGCCAGCGACACACCAAGCCCGGCGCCACCGCGCACATCTTCTTCGACTTGCTGCAGGTGGCGGATCAGTTCTTCGTTCGTGATGACGTCGCGCGCGACGCGCAAACCCTTGATCAGCGGAATGCCGGCGCCGAGCAGCGCGCCCAGCGTGCGCGCGAACAGCGCGACGTCCTTGTACAACAGCAGGCCGCCGAGCAGTGGCACCGACAGCAGCCATTTGTCTTTCGCACGACGGCGATCGGGGTCGGCGTTGACCCAGCGCCAGCCGTATACGCCGAGCGCGATCAGCGGCAGCACCAGCCAGCCGTAGCTCTGGATGCCTTCGCTCAGGTCCAGCAGGAACTGCGCGGACGGCGGAATGTCGGACCCGACATCCTCGAACATCGCCGTGAACTGCGGCACGACGAAGATCAGCAACAGCGACACCGAGAGGATGCCGACGAACAGCAGGATCAGCGGATACATCATCGCCGAAATGACCTGCTTGCGGGTTTCCTCGGTCGTCTCGAGGAAGTGCGCGAGATCGGGCAGCAGCTGGTCGAGAATGCCGCCGGTCTCGCCGGCACGCACCATGTTGAAGTAGAGCCGCGAGAATACTTCCGGCCGCTGCTCCATCGCATCGGCGAGGCTCTTGCCTTCCTTGACGTCGCGGCGGATCGAGGCCACGAGCCGCTTCATGTGTTCTTTCTCGGTGATACCTTCGAGCAGCGTCAGCGCCTTGTCGAGCGGCACGCGCGCCTCGACGAGGGTGCACAGGCCGCTGGTAAAGTCGACGAGATCCGCGTTGCGGACCTTCGAGTCGCTGCGGCTTTGCACCTGCCGGTTGGCGTGCTTGATTTTGATCGGCACCAGCTTGCGCGCCTGCAGCTGCGCGACGGCTTCGCGCTCGGATTCGGCGGTGACCTGGCCGCTCGTCATGTTGCCCTGCGCGTCGCAGGCCTGGTAGTGATAGTAGTTGCTGCTCATATCGCGCGCGTCACCCTGACCACTTCCTCGGGCGTCGTCAGCCCCGAGCGCAGTTTCTTCAGCGCGTCTTCACGCAAGGTCAGCATGCCTTCCTGCTCGGCCTGCCTGCGAATGATGTTGGCGTCGGCACCGCTCGTGACGAGATGGCGGATTTCGTCGGACATCATCAGGAGTTCGTAGAGGCCGACGCGGCCGCGGTAGCCGGTGCCGCCGCAGCGTTCGCAGCCGGCGCCGCGCCTGATCAGCGGGAAGTCGAGCTTGCTGACGTTGAGCACGAGCGCTTCGTCATCGGTCATTTCGGTGTCATGCACGCAGTCGGTACAGACGCGGCGCACGAGGCGCTGCGCCTGGATCGCCAGCAGGCTCGAGCTCAGCAGGTAGCTTTCGATGCCCATGTCCTGCAAGCGCGTCACGGCGCCGGCGGCGTCGTTGGTGTGCAGCGTCGAGAACACGAGGTGGCCGGTCAACGCGGACTCGATCGCGATCTCGGCGGTTTCGTGGTCGCGGATCTCGCCGATCATCAGGATGTCGGGGTCCTGCCGCACGATGGAACGCAACCCCGAGGCGAAGGACAAGCCGATCTGCGGGTTCACCTGGATCTGCGTGATGCCGCCGAGCTGGTATTCCACCGGATCTTCGACGGTGACGATCTTGTGCTTCTCGCTGTGGATTTTTTCGAGCGTGGCATACAGCGTCGTGGTCTTGCCGCTGCCGGTCGGGCCCGTGATCAATATCAGGCCGTGCGGCTGCGTGATGACGCGCGCGTAGTTGCGCAGCACGTTGTCGGGCATGCCGAGATCGGACAGCTCGATCGACAGATCGCTGCGATCGAGGATACGCAGCACGATCGACTCGCCGAGTACACCCGGCAAGGTCGATACGCGCATGTCGAGATCGCGCGCGCCGATGCGGTAGTCGATGCGACCATCCTGTGGCAGGCGCTTCTCGCCGATGTCGAGGCGCGCCATCAGCTTCAGGCGCGAGGCAACGGCCGACTGGATCTTGGTTGGCAGGCGTTCGATGCGCGTCATGATGCCGTCTACACGGCAGCGCACCTCAAGATAGTTTTCGTTCGGCTCGAAATGGATGTCGCTGGCGTTGAGGTCGAGCGCGCGCGCGAACAGATGGTTCACGAGGCGGATGATTGGCGCTTCGGAATCCATGTCGGCAAAGTCTTCGTCCTGGCTCAGCACGGTGAAGCTGTCGTCTTCTTCGGAAATTTGCGGCGACAGCACGGCGCGCCAGTGCTTGATGAGCCGCGCCACTTCCTCGGCGCTGCCGGCGCGGAAGGTGACGTCGTCGCTGATGACGAAACGCACCCTGGCGCGATAGTCGAGCGAGGGCAGCTCGGTGTAGACGAGCTGGCCGCTGTTGGCAAAGTCGAGCGCAGGCGCGAGGCCCGCCGGCTCCAGTAACTGGCTGAAGGCGGGGAGAGTCAGGGCGAGCTGCAGGGCGTTCATCGCTGTCATTGCGCCCTCGCAAAACCGATGACGGTGATCGTGCCGCTGAACTGACGACGGCCGCGATCAATCTGGAAAGCCACGACATGCAGGCGCGGCCGCAGCTGCTGCAGCGCATTCAGCAAGGGCAGTATCTGCTGTTGTTCGATTGTGAAGCTCATTTCCTGCGTAACCATCAGCCACTCGCCTGTCGTGCTGTAACGCGCGACCGGCGTCTCGCGCACGGCGATGCCAGCCTGGTCCAGCGTCTGGCGCAGCGCGCGTTGCACGCTGCTGCCGATGAGATTTGGATTGCTGCCCTGGAAAATCCAGCTTTCAAGGTCGGCGATTTCGGCACGCTTCAACGCTTCACGCTCGATCCACTGATCCTGCTCCTGCACCAGCGTGCGGTAACGATCGACACGCTCGTCGAGCAAGGCAATGTCTTCGCGCCCCTCGCGGTAATAGCCATAGGCGAGCGGCAAGACCCGCACAATGATCACCAGCGCGAACAACACACCCGCGAACAGCACTAACTTCTTTTCATTGGGCTTCATCAGCGCGCGTTCCTAGGGTGCGATCACGGGGTATTTTGCTTCATACCCCGGATAGTCGACGCCGCTGACATTGAAGCGAATGCTGAAACTTTCGCCACGCTCGTTGCCGCCGGAGCTGCTGCGGCTCTGGCTGACGTTGTAAAAATCCTGGCGATCGGCGAGCTGGTCGATCAGCGTTGCGGGGTCCTGCGCAAAGCCGCTGATATCGACGAGGCCCTTGTCGATGCTGAAGGTCGTCATTGACCTGTCGATGACTTCGTTGAGCGTCAGCAGGATCCTGCCGACATCCTGCCGCGGGTATTCAGCCACTGCGCCCCATTCGTCTTCCATCTGGAACACGGCGGCCTGGCTTTGGCGCGCGAGCGTCGAGTCGTCGCGAAGCTCGTCGACACGATTTTCCAGCAACTGAATCTGCACCCAGTTGTTAACGAAGGGCAGGAACAGCGCAACGACCAGTACGGCCGCGACGATGTTTGCGACGCGACGCTGGTTGCGCGCGATCAGTTCACGGCCGATCTTTTCACTGCCAGCAGCAAAGAAACAATACGACGTTTGCGGAAGCAGTAACTGGCGCAGCTCGCGCCACGGCTCATGCCCCCTCGCCCGCAGCGTGACCGGCCCGGCCTTGCCGAGTTCGCTTGACCACTGCGCGGCGAAGGCATCCTGCTGCAGGTCGACGCTGCGCAGTGACAACAACGATCGGACCGAACCCCGGTGGCACTGCATCAGGGTCGAATGGCGCTGGTCTTCGTCGAGCAGGACCTCGTCGCTGGTGCCAGCGCGGGTCTGCAACAGTGCAAGCGTGCGCGGCATGATGGCGGCGAGGAACAGACCCTGCTCCTCGAATGCAGCGAAGAGCGCATTGGCCTGGTGTTCCGGATACCACACGGCCACCCCTTCATTGCTGCCGCCGCTATTCAATCCCAGCAACAGCTCTTCTTCGTATGCCGGGACCAGCGTATGTGCCTGCAGCTTCAGCGCGGAGCGCAGCAACTTGTCGCCGGAGAGCGCGAGGTTGAAACGCGTGGCGGCAAAATCGGCCGGAGGAAGAAGGAGCAAGATCGACGGCGCCGCTTCACGCCCCTGCAGCAGGTCACGTGCTGCCTGCGCGATGCCCTGTGGCTGGGGCTGAGTACCGGGTTCGGCGGCTTGGCGGTATTCGCCGTTAATCGTATTGATCAGGACCCCGTCGGCAAGCACGAGACTCGTATCGACGCGGGCAACCACCTCGCGGTGCGCGGACGCGTCGTACAAGGAACGCGCGGCGGTGCCGAGTTCCTGCAACGATAGTTTGTCCAAGGCGGCCCGTAGAAAATTCATCGTATGCCCGTTTGTGTCCTTATCGGTCAGATTATAGCGGAGGCCGCTAAGTTCCCGCGTACCCATAAGCCCCGAGCACTTAAAGCAAATGCACCTAAAGTGCGTACTAACTAATCCGGCTCATGCATTGGAGTAGCTGGCGTCTGCGGCGCTCGAAGCCACCCGGACCTAAACTGCGCCTGTATTTATCCGGTGGCGTTTTTGCCAGTTCATAAAAAGACAACGCCCGCACCGTGAGGTGCAGGCGTCGTTGGGGACCAGGGCTGAGGCCGAGCTTAACTGCCGCGTTCTTTCGTGATCAGGAAATCCACGACTTTCAGCATGTCGGCCTGGGTGCGGACCGCATCGCCAGTCGTGATGCGGTATTTGCCATTGACGATTAGGTTGGGTACGCCACGGACGCCGTATTCGCGCATGCGGGTCTCGGCCTGGCGGACGCCGGAGTTGACCTGGAACGAGGCCCAGGCCTTGTCGAATGCGGCGCCATCGACGCCCTGCGCTACGAACATTTCGCGGATCGCGTCAGGCGTTTGCAGGTAGTTACGCTTCTGGTGGATTTCATTGAAGGCCACGGGGTGGATTTTGTCGAACACCTTCAGTTCCAGCGCGGTGTAGTAAATCTGCGCATGGGTTTTCATCAGGTCGTCCCACATGCCGGGGCTGCGCACGAAGGTCACGTCGGAGGGCTGCTTGCCGACCCAGCTGTCGAGCAGCGGTTCAAACTCGTAGCAGTGCGGGCAGCCATACCAGAACACCTCGGTAACCTCGATCTTGTTCGGGTCAGCGGTACGAACTGGTTCAGCGAGGGCTTCGTAATGCGTACCTTCGACGAAGAGGGCGGGTTGGGCGGATACATATGCTGCGCCGGAAAACAGCAGCACGAGGGTAAACAGTGTCTTTGTCAGTGCTTTCATAAGGGTTCCCGTGATGGCTTTCTCATGTGATTTTCGACTGCTTCAGGTCGGGCAAATGCAGGACCATCAAAGCCCGAACTTCTTTCAGGGGCGCCGAGTATGCCATCAAAAAGGGCGCCCTGGGCACCCTTTTTACCGGCAAAGCCCTGAATCCGGGCTGAACCCCGCGGCTTAGCGCAAACCGGAAATGAAGGAGGCAAGCGCGGCGATTTCGACGTCGTTCAGGCGCGCCGCGATGGTACGCATGACTTCCGCTTCGTCGTTGGCGCGTTCGCCGGCGCGGAAGGCCTTGAGCTGAACCTCGGTGTAGGCCGGATCCTGACCGGTCAGCGCGGGGTAGCCGGCCGGATGGTTGCCTTTGCCATTCGGTAAATGGCACGCGGAGCAGGCCGGGACGCCAATGCTGGGTTCGCCGGCACGGAACAGGCGTTCGCCCAGTTCACGCTTCGCGGGATCGACTGCGCCGAGCGGGGCTTCCTGACTGGAGTACCAGGCGGCGATATCGGCGAGATCCTGGTCAGACATGGGCTGGACGACCGCGGTCATGACGGGCACGACGCGGACTTCGGCCTTGATTTCCTGCAACTGCTTCAGCAGATAGCGCTCACCCTGACCACCGATCTTGGGCATATTGGGCAGCAGACCGGCATTGCCATCAGTGCCGTGACAAGCCGCGCAGGGCGCAGCTTTGGCTTCACCAGCCGCGGCATTCCCTTGCGCCAACGCGGAGTGGGTACTTACGGCACCAAGCAGCAATATGAACAAGGCTTTTGTGGAGAAGGTGTGAATGGTCACGATTGAATTCCTGTTGTTTACCGCGGACGGATGTGCCGGCGGGCCACGAGAGTAAGGATTGTCGGCCGCCGATTACTGCGGGGCCCATGCTACAATTCGGCCTGTTTTTGAGCGGGCGCAGTATATCCCAAGCCCCATCCTTTCCCAACCAGCTATGCAGGATCCCCGTGTCTGAACCCGCCGTTTCCGGCAGCCTGAATTACCACCTGACCCGCTATCTCATCAGCGCCACCAAGCTTGACCAGTGTCCGCCGGATGAAGCACGGGAGGTCGCGTTTGTCGGCCGTTCGAATGCGGGCAAGTCGAGTGCGATCAACGTACTGACATCGCAGACCAAGCTCGCGCGCACCAGTAAAACGCCCGGGCGCACCCAGCTGCTGAACTATTTTGAAGTGGCCCCGCAGCGCTACATCGTCGACCTTCCGGGTTTCGGCTATGCGAAGGTGTCGATCGATCTTCGCAACACATGGCAGCGCCACCTCGAGCATTACCTGCAGGAGCGCAAATCCCTGCAGGGTCTGGTGCTGTTGATGGACATCCGCCACCCCTTTACCGAGTTCGATCAGATGCTGATCAAATGGACTGTCGATTCGGAACTGCCACTGCATGTGTTGCTGACCAAGGCCGACAAGCTCAGTCGCGGCGCCGCGAAGAGTGAATTGCTGGCGGCGCATAAAAAATTGGCCGGCATGGGCCCAGGCATGTCCGCGCAATTGTTCTCGGCCTTGAACAAGGACGGTGCCGATGAACTACGCGCCAAACTCGACACATGGCTTGCCGGCCCGGAACCCGTCGATTCGGCTGAACCCGGCAGCGGGAGCAGCCCAACCCCCATATGATGGGTGACGCGGATAAGCGCTCGCCATCAGCCGCACAGCAATGCCGTCACGGCGCAAGGCTGGATTCAAGGAGTTCGGACGCAGATGCGGAAGGCACCAGCGGCGCGGAAATTTGGTCAGGGATGAGTAAATTTGCGAGGGGGGGGTAAAAAGAAGCGGGCCCTAACCGTAGGAGAAGACAGTTAGGGCCCGACGACTCCCAGGGGCACCCGGGAGATATCTCAAACAGCAGATCGGAAAAATCGGGGAGAAAACCGTTCTGCTACGTAATAAGACTGCGTCGACTTCGTTAAGTTCAGCCCTTGTCACGAAAATTTTTGAGTGTCGCTCGTTTCTGCGCTGACACATCGCCGATCTCAGTGTGCCTGATCCCAGTTGTAGCCCTGTCCGATATCGACGACGAGCGGCACCGCCAGTGCCGCAGCCGAGGCCATGCGGTAGCGAACCCCATCTTTTAATAGCGTCAGATCCTTCTCGGCCACTTCGAACACGAGCTCATCGTGCACCTGCAGCACCATCTTCGCATCGAGGTCGGCTACCTTGAGCCATTGGTCGATCGCGATCATCGCCTGCTTGATGATATCTGCAGCCGTACCTTGCATCGGCGCGTTGATGGCAGTGCGCTCGGCGGCCTTGCGCAGGTTCTGGTTCGAGGCGCGAATGTCCGGCAAGTAGAGCCGACGTCCAAACAGCGTTTCGACGTAGCCGAGTTCATTGGCCTGGGTGCGTGTGTTCTCCATGTATTCGCGCACGCCGGGATAGCGTTCGAAATAGCGCTCGACGTATTCCTGGGCCTCCGCGCGCCCGATCGCGAGCTGCTTCGCCAGCCCGAAGGCCGACATGCCATAGATCAGCCCGAAGTTGATCGCCTTCGCACTCCGGCGCTGATCCGAGCTGACCGCTTCCAGCGAGCAGCCAAAAATTTCGGCAGCCGTGGCGCGGTGCACGTCGAGTCCTTCCGCGAAGGCCGTGACCAGCCCCTTGTCGCGCGACAGGTGCGCCATGATGCGTAGCTCCACCTGCGAGTAGTCCGCCGACATCAGCAACTTGCCGGAATCAGGAATGAAGGCCTGGCGAATGCGGCGCCCTTCCTCGTTGCGAATTGGGATGTTTTGCAAGTTGGGTTCAGTGGAAGACAGCCGGCCAGTAGCCGCAACCGCCTGCTGGAAGTTGCTGTGGATGCGCTTCGTTTCCGGATGAATTTCGAGCGGCAACTTGTCTGTGTATGTAGATTTCAGTTTCGACAGGCCGCGGTGCTCGACGATGACGCGCGGCAAGGGGTAGGTCTCCGCCAGTTCCTGAAGCACCGACTCCGCTGTCGAGGGCTGTCCTGTCGCGGTCTTGCCAAGTACGGGGCAGCCGAGTTTTTCATAGAGAATCTTCTGCAGTTGCGCCGGTGAACCGAGGTTGAATTCCTCACCGGCCATCGTGAAGGCCTCGCGTTCGAGTTCCTGCAAACGTTTCGCGAGCTCCTGGCTGTGCTTGCCGAGTACATCGACATCGATGCGAATGCCGTTCTCTTCTATGCGCGTCAGCACCGGCACCAGCGGTATTTCAAAATAACGATAGACCTCGGCGAGCTGACCGGTCTCCTTCAACCTTTGCGTCAGGATGCGCTGCAAGCGGAACAGGTAATCGGCGCAGCTCGCCGACCATGCACCGGCCCTGGCGATTTCGAGCTGCGCGAATGCAAGCTTGTTGCGGCCCTTGCCCAGTAATTCGTCGAGCAGCGGCAGATCGAGCTCGAGATGCTCCTTGCACAGCCGTTCCAGCGTGTGCTTGTGCGCGACCGAGTTAAGCACGTAGGACTGCAGCATCACGTCATAACGCCGACCGCGCAGGCGAATGCCGTGGTTCAGCAGGACATGGCTCGCGTGTTTCAGGTCGTGTCCGACCTTGAATACAGCCTGTGCTTCAAGGGCGGGCTTCAGCGCGTCCAGCACCGTTTGCAGCGGCAACTGGGCCTCCGCGCCGAGCATGTCGTGGGCGATGGGAATGTACGCGGCGCGGCCGGCTTCGTGACACAGCGAAATGCCGATGATGTGCGCGAGCTTGTAGTGAGCGCCGTCGGTTTCGACGACGACCGCCAGCTGTTTGCATTTGGCGAGCGTCAGTGCGAGTGCTTGCAGCGCTTCGCTGGTGTTGACGATGTCGTAGCGGACGTCAACAGGAGCCGCCGGCTCGGCTTCTGGCGCCGGCGCAAGTTGTGGCGCGCCGTTGGTGGCGGCCTCCACACCTCCGGCTTCCTGGATGCCTTCGCTTTCGAGTTCCTTGACCCATGCCTTGAACTCGAGCGTCTTGTACAGCGCGAGCAGCGTGCTTTTGTCCGCATTAGTATGTTTGAGATCGCCCGGCCCGAAATCGAGCGCGACATCGAGCTTGATCGTCGCCAGCCGTTCCGACAACGCGAGTTCCTTGAGGTTCGCTCGCAGGTTTTCGCCCGCCTTGCCCTTGATGGTCTCGGCCTGCGCGATGAGGTTCGCGAGCGAGCCATATTCCTGCAGCCACTTGACCGCGGTTTTTGGACCGACGCCCGGAACGCCCGGTATGTTGTCGACCGAATCGCCCATCAGCGCGAGATATTCGACAATGCGTTCCGGCGGTATGCCAAATTTTGCGATGACGCCTTCGCGGTCGAGGCGCTCGTTGCTCATTGTGTTCAACAGCGTGACGTGGTCGTTGACGAGCTGCGCCATGTCCTTGTCGCCAGTCGAAATCAGCGTTGGAATCTTCTGCTCCCACGCTTGCTGCGCGAGCGTGCCGATCACGTCGTCAGCTTCGACATCGTCGACGATCAGCAGCGGCAGGCCCATCGCGCGGATCAGTGCAAGTATCGGCTCGATCTGGCTGCTCAGCTCAGTCGGCATTGGTGGACGATTCGCTTTGTATTCCGGATAGATATCGTCGCGGAAGGTCTTGCCCTTCGCGTCGAACACCACGGCGATGCAGCTATCGCTGTATTCCTTGATCAAGGCGCGAATCATATTGATGACGCCCTTGACCGCGCCGGTCTGCTGCCCGCGCGTCGTCGTCAATGGCGGCAGGGCGTGGAAGGCGCGGAACAGATAGGAGGAGCCATCGACGAGAACCAATGGCTTCTTGTTGTCGTTCATGGGCCTTCTCCCAGGCATTCGCGCACGGTCGCCGCAAGTGTGCGCATGTAGCTTCCATAGTCGCCGGCATCAACACTGGTGCCTTGCCCCATGACGTCCGCTTCGATGAGGCGCAGCGCCGGGAGGTCGAGCATCGTCAGGACTTCATCGCGATTGACGCCAGGTTCCACCAGCATGCAGGTGATGTCCTTCTGCGCCAGTTGCTCGCGTACGCGCAGGGCGGTGCGTACGCCGGGCGCGTTGTTTTCGCTGTCAGCGAGCGTCAACGGCGCCAGCAAGTTGAATTCCCGCTCGATGTAGCGCAAGCCATGGTGATAGACGGACCATTCGCGCCCGGCGGAGCCTTCAAAGCCCTGTTTGAGTTCGGCGTTGAGTGCGTCCAGCGCGGTGCTGAAGCGCGCCAGATTGGCGCGGTATTGGGTGGCATTCGCTGGATCCTGGGTCGTAAGTGCATCGGCCAGGCGCGTGGCGATCAGCCGCGCATTGCGGGAATCGATCCACACGTGCGGATCAGGATTGCCGTCGACATCGATCAGCACCAGCTGCTGCATGTCCTGCACCGTCAGCACTTCAGCATCGAGATCCTCAACAAGCTCTGCGAGCGGGCGTTCGAGCATGGGCCCTATCCACAACAGTAGTTCAGCGCCGGCGAGCAGGCGGCGCTCAGACGGACGCAGGGAGACATGATGAGGGTCCTGACCCTGGGCCCAGACGAGCGTCGGCGTCGTTACGCCTTTGGTGATTTCGCTCGCAATCAGCTGCAAGGGCCTTACGCTGACGACGACCTGCGGCGCGGCCAGCACCAGACGCGCGCCGCACAGCGACAAGGTTAGCAGCAGGAGCACGTGGATAAACGCAGAGCTGATTGCGGAGCCTTTCATCATGGTTGATATGCGCGGAGGGAAACGGCCGGGGATACAAAGAATGCTATGATATACCACCCCTTGAATGCCACGACACGCATGTGTCGACCTTACCGCTGATCCGAATTACAGCCTGTGAAAGCATCCCTACTGCTGACTCCGCGCGCCCGCCCCGACGTATTGCTTGACTTGCGCGGCATCGGTTATTCCGTTGGCACGCGCCAAATTCTGGAAAGCATATTTTTGCAGATTGCGCGCGGGCAGATCGTCACGCTGATCGGGCCGAACGGCGCCGGCAAGACAACGCTGATCAAGATTGCGATGGGTCTGCTCGAGCCCAGTAGCGGGCAGGTTCTGCTGGCTCCGGACCTACGGGTTGGCTACATGCCGCAGCGACTCGCGGTGGAAGGTACGATGCCGATCAATGTTGAACGCTTCCTGAAGCTCGCGGCGCATGCCCACAAGGGTTCGGTCAGCGACGTACTGGCGCAAGTCGGTGCATCGGCTTTGCTGCCGGCGCGCTTGCAGGATCTGTCGGGCGGCGAAATGCAACGTGTGCTACTGGCGCGAGCGCTGTTGCAAAGTCCGCAGTTGCTTGTGCTCGACGAACCGGCGCAAGGCGTCGACCTGAAAGGACAGGCTGAGCTGTATCGGCTCATCACCGAGATTCGCGATCGCCACAACTGCGGTGTATTGATGGTGTCGCACGACCTGCATCTGGTGATGTCCGCGACCGATGAGGTGATCTGCCTGAATCAACACGTGTGTTGCCATGGACACCCGGAACAGGTCAGCAATGACCCCGCTTACCTCGAACTGTTCGGCAGGCGCGATGCAGAAGCGATGGCCTTCTATACGCATTACCATACGCATCATCACGGCCTGGCAGGCGAAGTGATTCGTGACAGCGAGACTGGAAAGTAATGGCCGACTTCGTTCTGCGCGCCTTGCTCGCTGGCTTGCTGCTCGCTGCAGTTGCGGGCCCGCTCGGCTGCTTCATCGTCTGGCGTCGCATGGCGTATTTCGGCGACACGCTCGCTCACTCGGCACTACTTGGTATCGCCTTCGGCCTGCTGTTCGACCTCAACATGCAAGTCGCTGTCGTATTTGCCTGCTGTGCACTGGCGGCGTTGCTGGTGTTGATGGAAAAGAACAAGGCGCTCGCCAGCGATACGCTGCTTGGCATTCTGGCGCATAGCTCGCTCGCGCTGGGGCTTGTGATGCTCAGCTTTACTTCCGTGCAGATTGATCTCGTGTCGTACCTTTTCGGCGATCTGCTGACGGTCAGCACCAGTGAGTTGATAGGGATTGGCGGCGGTGCCTTGCTGGCGCTTGCCACGCTGCTCGTCTACTGGAATCGCCTGTTGTCGATCACCTTGCATCAGGAACTCGCGCAGGTCGAAGGGCTCGACGTGACGCGGCTGCGATTGCTGTTGATGCTCGTCATGGCCGTCGTCGTCGCCGTGTCGATGAAAGTTGTCGGCGTGTTGCTGATTACGTCGCTGATGATTATCCCGCCTGCTGCGGCACGGCATTTTGCGCAGTCGCCTGAGCAGATGGCCATAGGGGCGTCGGCCGTCGGTGCGCTGGCTGTGTGCGGAGGAATAAGCGCCTCCTGGTTCTGGGATACACCGACCGGGCCCAGTATCGTACTGGTTGCGGCCCTGCTATTTATGCTGACCTCCGTGCTCCGCAGGCGCGCCTGATTTCCTCTTCGTCTCGCCGCGACTACACTCTCGCTCTTTTCTGTCCGCAAAAAAAAACGGCGGACCCTGTGGTCCGCCGTTTTCCGTACTGTGGATCTATCGCGCTTAGAACGTAGCTTTTACGCCGACGAACATACGACGACCGAGCGTGTCATAGTAACCACCGTTGAAGCCACCCGTGCTAGGCAAGGCATAGCTGAACGGCGTCAAGCAACCGCGTACCTGGCCTTCGCAGTACGAAGCCAAGGGCTTGTCGAACGGACGTCCCTGGTTGGTGCTGACTTCTGGCGAAGTGTCGAACAGGTTGGTGACACCGCCACGAATCGTGAAGGTTTCATTGACCGTCCAGTTCAGCGACAAGTCGAAGATATCGTAAGCCTTGATTGGGTTCTCGGTGATCGGGCTGTAGTTCAGGATAAGGCCCGGTGCACCTGCCACAACCTCGGCGTTATTGTTCATGATCGCCTTGGTGTTGGCATAGCCAGCCGACCAGACTTCAGGCAGGTGGCGCCACCGCAAACCCACACTCCAGTTGTCCATCACATAGCTGATGTTACCGAACAGTCGGAAGTCATACGCCCCACCCTGGGTACCAGAAAGGTTCGGGCCGAGCGATCCGGCCCAGTCAATCAAGGGGTCGTAAGGCGCGGGCGACTGCTTCGTTTCGTAGTAGTCCAGCACGGTTGCGTTGGCGCTCAGGGCAAGGCCACCCGGGATATCGAAGCCAAGATCTTCGAAGTTGGCAAACCAGTTAACGCCAATGTCAAAACCGGAGGTCTTGATCGTGGCCTGGTTGTCATAGGAGATCTTCGTGCTCAATGCAGCACCGTTGTTCTGGTCACGCGGCGTCAGACGGCAGCCCGGCGTAGCAGCCTGTTCGGCGGCTTCTGCCGGGCTCGTCACCGTGCGAGTACCGAAGCAGCGGAACGCCGCATAGTCGAGCGAGTACTGCATGATGGCATCTTCGATTTCCACCTTGTACCAGTCGAGCGTCAGGTTTATGCCACTCAACCAGGCGTTATCCCATGGTGAGCTGACGACCGCACCGAAAGTGAAGGTATCGGCAGTTTCAGACTTCAGGTTGCGGTTGCCTTCCTGCAGAACCCAGGCGAAACCACCACCGCCACCAGGCTGCGTTACGTCGTTTCCAGCGAAGTAGAAGGAGTTGGCAGCGATACTACCGGCGCCACCCATCAGCGCCTGGCAGATCAGGAAGGTGCTGTTGGCACCCGCCTGTGTCTGGCCAGCGGCAACGAAAGGAGCAACTTCGGTTGGCGTTGTCTTGATCGGGTCGCTGGCATTGGCGGTGCCGCCTGCGCCGTAGGGAGCATTCGAGCGAACACCGCAGGCGTCACTGAATGCGCCGCCACCGGTGAACACTTCCTGCTGATTGAGGAACAGTTCGCCGAGGTTCGGTGCGCGCGTTGCGCGGTTCATACCGCCACGCAGACGTACCCAGTCGTTGACCTGCAAGTTACCCAGTGCTTTCCAGGTCGTTTGCGCATCGGTTTCGGTGTAGTCGGAATAGCGTGCACCGAGCTCGAGCTCGAAAGCCTTGACGAACGGCAGGTCGTTGACGACTGGTACCAGGGCTTCGACGTAGTAGTCATGCACCGAGGTGCTGGCATCGAGGTAGCCGGTCGGATAAACGCCGACTACCTGATCCTGGAAGGAGTCCTGCGACTGCAGGATATCCGGGTTGAACTGCGCTGCGTTGTCACGCATCTGGTAACCAAATGCGGTGCGCACTTCGCCAGCGGGCAATTCAAGCAGCGAGCCCTGGAAGTTCAGCTCGATGATGTCCTGCTGGTTCTGCGTGCGAGTCTGCAACGCGGCATTGATCGCGTTGAAGCAGTCATTGGAAATGGGTTTATCGCCCTTGAAAAACGTGTCGTAGAAGCCAGACGTGCAGGTGAAGTCACCGACGCCAAACTCCGGGCGCACTGTCGGGAAGATCTGGGCATTTTGCGCGGAGGTACCCACGGCGAAGAAATTGTTCCCCGTGCCTTTTGCACCGCGACCATAGTCCGGATAGTTCAGCAGCGTACGGTAGCGCTGCAACGAGATGTTGCCATACGCTACGTTGTAGGTGGACGACTCACCGTGGGAGTAGTACACCTCGCCAGTCCAGTCCCGGAACGGCAGATCGATATTGAAGCCAGTTTCAATCTGCCAGACGGCGTTGGTGTTGTAAGTGCTGCGTGGCGGCAGGCTGGAATCGGGGTTCCACTGCGGCTGCCAGCGAGCGTTCTGCGTCGCACGCGAGTTCAGCAGCACGGCCAGTTCGACCGGAACCGGGAAGTTTGCACCACGTGCGCCTGTCGGGATGAACGAAGGGTTGGCATAGGCAGCTGGATTGGCAACGATGGCGCGCACGGTTGCTTCGTCGCGATAGTTCAGGGTTGGGTTGACCGGACTATCGCGTAGCGGGTCATACGGAACGGTGGTTTCCCAGCCGCTGATTGCGTTTGTACCGAACAACAGCGTTTGGGTTTTGCTTTCTGCAAAAGTGGCGCGGGCAAAAGCGGAGACCGTGTCGGTGATATCAAAGGTGCCGTTCGTGAAGAACGAGTACCGTTCCTGGGGCGCGCTTGCGAAGGCCTGCAAGTTGTTCCACTTCATACCCTGGGTGGTGCTGCGGCCGGTGATGTCCTGTGGGTTGATGATGTTGGTCCGGACAAATTCGACACCATCGACCGGGTAGCCGAAGCGCGACAGGCCGCCCGGAGCCGTACCGGTAAATACCGTGCCATTCGGGTTGAAGTTGAACCCGGTGTTGACTGAGCCGTTAGGACGAATGTTCTGGGTTGCCGAGAAGGGGCTGGTTCCGGCCGGGTACAGGCCACGCACAGCGGCTGCGCTTGGACAGGTCAGATCGCTTGCGAAGACGTTGCCGGGAACGGGCGGGGAGGCGCAGGAGTAGCCGTTGACGCCCTGGAGGAACAGACCACCGCCAGTCGTCGGGTCCGCCCACAGTTCGCGGTAGATATCACGTTCAACCTGGAGTGCTGCTTCACGATTGTAGTGTTCCATGCCCAGCACGACGTTGCCGCGGCCGTCTGCAAAGTTGGCACCGAGCACTGCCGAGGTACGGTATTCGTCGCCGTCGCCGGCTTCAGTTACACCGTATTGAGTATCGACTTCAAAACCTTCGAAGTCGTTACGCAGGATGAAGTTGGTAACACCGCCGATGGCGTCTGCACCGTATACGGCCGAGGCGCCACCGGTGATCGTTTCAACGCGCTGGATGAGCGCAGAAGGAACGCCGTTGACGTCGGTAACCATCAGGGCGTTGATCGGGGTTGGACGCTTGCCGTTAACGAGCACGAGGCTGCGGTTAGGGCCGAAGCCGCGCAGCGAAATCGAGGCGATACCGACGGAGTTCACTGGCGTGATCTGTACGTCGCCCTGGGTAGTAACAGGCGAGGCGGCCGGGTTATAGGTCGGAAGCTGGTTCAGGAATGATTCGATGTTCAGGCCGGTCTGCGCTTCGAAGTCGCCTGTATCCACCGTAACGATCGGGCTGTTGGAATTGAAATCGCGGCGTACGATGCGCGACCCGGTAATAACAATTTCTTCGAGTTCTGATGCAGCCTGGCCAAATGCGATCGACGGGACGCCTGCCAACGTCAGTGCGCCGAGCGCTGCCGAAACGGATGCAGATAGTATCGATGGCTTAAGCAGGAATTGTTTTTTAGACATTGTAACCCCCTATTTTTAGTTTTTAAGGCGTATCGGGCATGACTCTGCAGGGCGCAGGTACAGCTCCGAGGGCGGAGGCTATCGGGCTTGGCCGTTTGAGTCAATTCCAAATGGCTATCACCACAGGCGCTCCTGTGCGAAAAAGTGTCCGTTTCAGGCAAACACGATAGGCGATGGTTGCTGCCCTGGGCGGTTGAATCCAGGCAATAAAAAAGCGATCCGGAGATCGCTTTTTTATTCCGGCTGCCCGCGCTCAATCGACGCGCTGTACCTGGACGAATCCATCCAGCCGCTCAGCGCTTAAGCGGTATGAGCTGCCCCACCGCGTGGAATAGATCCTGACCTCATCACCCACCTTGAGGGCATAGCGTTTGCTGAGCATCTGCCGCCATTGCTGCCCGCTCGCAAGCGTGACCAGCAATAGCTGGGGACCGACCTGCTCGATGGCTGCCACGGTGTCGATCAACTCGCCCTTGCCGTCGCCGTCATCACGTACCAGGGCAGTGCTCCGGCCAAAATTGTCGACGGCTGAACCCTCGCTGGCGCCGGCATCGGCAACCTGGGGGGAGGTCTCAGACTCTGCCTGCTCGTCGTCCCCGTCGAACAGACGGCCGAAGAAGCCGGGCTCTTCGTCTTCTTCCTCGGTGCGTTCGACGCGCGCTTCCTGTGAGCGCGTATTCTGCACCTGCGCTTCGCGGCGCGGTGCGGCGACAGTTCCCTGTGGATCCGCCCCGTCATAGCAGGCATAGCGCGCAAGACGATCTTCGATTTTCTGGCAGGCGCTTACGTCGACGGCCTGCGCAAAGGTAGTGAGACTGACGGGAAGCAAGAGGGTCGTCAGCAAACCCGAAACGAGGTGTCTGGTTTTCATGAAGGTCAGTACCGAGCAGCGGATACAGGCTCTGCGGCCTGCGCAAAAGGAGCCGCGAGAATAAACCACGGCCTGTGGCAATTCAATGAAGGGTGCCGCGCTTAGTGCCAGGTGGCCAGCACCGAGCGGAAATTCTTCGTCATCTTTTCGGGATCGTGCGGCACCTTGAAGAAGCCCTGGAACTCGCCGGCGGGATTGATCAGCACAATCTCGCCGCTGTGGTTGACGAGATAGTCGCCATTGTCAGCAGGCTGGTAGCCAAAGGCGACATTGAGCTGACGCCCGAGACTGAAGATGTCGATGTACTCGCCGGTGACGCCGATATAGTCCTCGCTGAAATAACTCATGTAGGCATCCAGCTTTTCAGCCGTGTCGCGTTGCGGGTCGACGCTGATCATCACGACCTGCAGGCGCACATCCTCTTCGTACTCCTTCAGCAACTGTTCGAACTGCCGGATCGTTGCCAGCGTCACAGGACATATATCGGGGCAGAAGGTGTATCCAAAGAACAACAGCGACCACTGTCCTTGCAGGCGCTCCTCGGTAAAGGCAGCTCCTTCGTGGTCACTCAGCGCAAAGGCTGCCACGGGTCGCGGAATGTCATACACAAAGAGTCCGTTTTCCGCGAGCTGCGCATTGCTCAGGACCGCTGGCGACAGGAAGCGATGCAGCATCAGGCCAAGCAGCAGTGCCATGAAGGCAACACAGGCAATGACGGTGCTGGCGATATTGCGCTTCACAGAATGCTCACCAGCTCGAACTGCGATGGAGGCGGTAATTGAGCGTGACGAGCGACATCAATAACAGTGCGCCGCCCAGGTTATGCGCAACCGCGACCCATAGCGGCAAGGAAAATACGATGTTGCTGACACCAAGCCCGAGCTGCACGAACAAGAGCCCGAGTATCACGTAGGCCTGGCGGCGCATGTCGCGGCCACCGGAATAAGCGTGCAACTGCGACACCAGGTAGAGCAGGAACAGCGTGACAACGACTGCGCCGACGCGATGCACGAAGTGAATTGCGACGCGTGCCTCACCATCCATTTGCCCGCCGAGATAGTTGGGACCGATTTCCTGCAACACGTTGAAGCCCTGTGCGAAATCCGTTGGCGGCAACCAGCGGCCCTGACAGGTAGGCAAATCCGGACACGCGAGTGCGGCGTAGTTGGAGCTGGTCCAGCCGCC
>JBEGWB010000052.1:0-3047 GCA_041178065.1 Pseudomonadota bacterium
CTGTGCTGCCTCTGGGGCGATTCCGCGTCTGCCGCCCCAGAGGCAGCACAGCCCCGACACTCTGGCGCAGAGACCAGCAGCAACTCCAATCCCGGGGGGGCCAGAACACGCAACAACACGCAATAAAGAACAAGGCCAACCGAGGGGCAAGCCCCAACTGGGCACAACGCTTGCATTGCTAAGCCACATGAGCAATCAAACACCCAGTCTTTCAGCCCTGACCCGCGGTGCGCGCCCTGAGGTAGTCAGTGCAATTCGGCAGGCGAGCGCCACGACAGGTGTCGACTTCGCCTACCTGCTGGAGAAGGCCGCGACCGAGAGCAGTTTTGATCCGGCGGCGCAGGCACCGACCTCATCGGCGCGCGGGCTCTACCAGTTTATCGACAGAACCTGGCTCGACGTCATGGACAAGCACGCCGCCGAGCACGGGTATCCCAATATTGCCAATGCGATCACGCGCGACAGCCACGGCAACCCCGTGCTCGCGAACGACGCTGCGAAGCAATACATCCTTTCGCTACGGGATAACCCGCATATTTCGGCCCTGATGGCGGCGGAGTTTTCGCAGGAGAACAAGCAGGCGCTGGAACAGTCACTCGGACGCGAGGTAGGTAATGCGGAACTTTACATGGCCCACTTCCTCGGCGCGTCCGGCGCGACGAAGTTCCTGAGCAACCTCGAGAGAGACCCAGGCATCAACGCTGAACATATCGTGCCCGAGGCGGCGCGCGCGAACCATGGCGTGTTCTACGAAGGGGGCAAGGCGCTGTCGCTCAGTGACGTGTTTGCGCGCTTTGCCGGCAGGTTCGGCACGACGCCGGACGGGTTGGAGTCGCCGCCGATGGAACTCGTCGCCGCTCAACCGGCGCTGGCGTCGAGCGACAGCACAGCGGCAACTATTGCCGCTTTCGACCCAGCCTTTGCCGCCTTGCGCATGAGCCAGGAAGCTCCAGAGCGCAGCACTCCCGGCTCGCTCCGCACAGATCTGGCGGCACAGATGTTCACCCTGTCCCTGCTGCAGGCCTTTGACTCACCCGACGCACGCGAACGCGGGAAGCCAAACGAGTGGGTGGTGTGACGCCAGCTCGTCCCCGCTCCAGCACATGCCTTATACCGGCGCGGCAGCCCCAGCTCCGTCCTGATGGTGGCCGCTGACACAACGCAGCATGCCCAGCACCTGGCCAGAATTGATTGCGCATTCGCTGTCGCGGCTGGCCGCGGAACTCGCAAAGGCCACGGCGTCGCCCATCGATACGATGCCGCACAGTGCGCCGTCATTGCCAGTGACGACGATACGTCTGACTTCAGCGTCCTTCATCTTCTCGAGACAGTTCTCGATCGCATCCTGTGGACTGCAACTGACAAGCTGCTGGCCCTGTATGACGCGCTCTGCCGTCAGGTTCCACAGCGGCTCGCGGTTGAACATCGCCGACATCGCGATGTCGCGATCGGTGACGATTCCGATCGGCTGATGCTGGTCGTCGACGATGGGGATGGCGCCGCAATCGGCCTCCCACATCAGCCGGGCAATTTCTTCGAGACTGGTACTGGCACTGCAGCACCGTACAGGGGTGGTCATCGCATCGCTTACGTTCATGACATGCTCCGTTCGTTTGAAGTAAAAGCGTTTGAGAGTAAAGGCCTGGGTCGCGTATCAGGCGTTCGCGAGCTGCCCTGCGGACTGCACCGTGCTCTTCGGCGCCAGCGCAGTATCGAACACCTGTTGTAGATTGACCGCCGGAATGAATTCCAGTTCCTCGCGCACGCTCGCATCGATCTCCTGCAAATCCCTGACATTCGCGCTCGGCAACACGATGCGACGCACCCCGGCGCGATGCGCCGCGAGAACCTTCTCCTTGATGCCGCCAACGGGCATGACGAGTCCGGCAAGCGTGATTTCACCCGTCATGGCGGTATCGCTGCGTACCGGCCGCCCGGTCAGCAGGGACACGAGCGAACTCGCCATCGTCACACCGGCGGAAGGACCATCCTTCGGTATCGCACCGGCGGGCACGTGGATGTGCACGCCACTGTGCTGGAACACATCGGGTGTGATGCCGAGCGGTTCAGCCTGCGACCAGATATAGCTGAGCGCGGTTTGCGCCGACTCCTTCATGACGTCGCCGAGCTGTCCAGTCAGCGTCAGTCCCTTCCCACCGGGGGTCAGCACCGCTTCGACGAACAACACATCGCCACCGGCTTCGGTCCACGCGAGACCTGTCGTCACGCCAGGCAGTGGATCGCGCCGCAGGCGTTCGTCGAGGAAACGCTCCGGCCCCAGCAGTCGTGGCAGGTCCTCGACCGATACCAGCACCGCAGTGACAGCGTCGCCACTGGCAAAAGGCACGGCGCATTTGCGCACGACGCGCGCCAGCTGCCGGTTGAGTTCGCGCACGCCGGCTTCGCGTGTGTAGGCCTTGACGATCATGCGAATCACTTCCTCGGGAATCGATATCTGCTCTGCGGTCAGCTGCACGTCCTTCAACTGCGCAGGCAAGAGATGGCGTTTCGCGATCTGCACCTTCTCTTCCTGCGTGTAGCCGCTCAGCCGCAGGATCTCCATGCGGTCGAGCAAGGGCTTCGGAATCGTATCGAGCGTGTTCGCCGTCGTGATGAAGAACACTTTCGACAGGTCGAAGGGCTGGTCGAGATAGTTGTCGCGGAAATCACGGTTCTGCGAGGGATCGAGAATCTCCATCAGCGCGGCGGCGGGATCGCCGCGGTAGTCGTGACCGAGCTTGTCGATCTCGTCGAGCAAGATCACCGGGTTGTTGACACCCTTGCGGCGCAGCGCCTGGATGATGCGGCCCGGCATGGCGCCGATGTAGGTACGCCGATGGCCGCGCAGTTCCGCTTCATCGTGCAGCCCGCCAAGACTGAGCCGTTCGAATTCGCGGCCCAGCGCCATGGCAATCGACGCGCCGAGCGAAGTCTTGCCGACGCCGGGAGCACCGACGAAGCAGAGGATCGAACTGCGCGCATCCGGATTCAGTTTGCGCACCGCCAGATGCTCGATGATGCGGTCTTTCACTTCGCGCATGTCGAAA
>JBEGWB010000053.1:0-6020 GCA_041178065.1 Pseudomonadota bacterium
GCCACGAGCGACACGAAGGTGATCCACAGGATCGTCGAGACACCGAGCGCGGTGCCACTGATGCCCTCGTTGGACCAGGGCGAGATCGAGCCGAGCCCGAGTCCGATTCCAAGGATGAACAACACCAGCGACAGTGCCGAGGCTGCCAGTGCGCCAGCGAATATCGCTCCCCAGGATGCGGCGCTGGCGCTGCCTCCCGCAGCGGCAGGCGCTTCGGCGAGCAGTACATTTCGTTCGATGATGGTTTCCATGACAGGTCCTCTATTTGTAGTTGTTGGTGATACTGCACAAAAGAGGAGCAAGCTGTATGCCACCTGCGAAATCGACCGAAGCGACCGCAAGCGACGCGACAGGCCACGCGGAAATTGACTGGAGTCCGGTAAATATTGCCCGGAAGACACGCAAAAATTTCAGTTTTTACGCCGAGTCGGCGACGACAGTCGCGAAAACCGGCAACCTCAACCATGGCACGAACCTTGATTGTGTTTATCCCGACACCGCAGGCATGACGCCAGCCATGCCAACGATTGTGAACATGACATCAAAAACACGCTATGGAAACGCCGGGCATCCCTGCAGCAGCGGAAGCTCGGCGGCGCGCGGCTCATCGCATACAATGCGGCTACGCCTGCGCGCTAGCTGCTCCAGCCGAAATGCGAGCAGCGCTTCAACAGGGATAGACGCTAACTTCATCAGCGACCCATGGGTCCAATGACAGGGAGATCGACCGATGACCACGCCGTCAAACAAGCGCTTTTCAATGATCCGGGATTTCCAGATGGCGGACTGGTTCACGCTCGCCAACGCCGCCTGTGGCACCGGCGCCTTGTTCGCCATGCTGACCTTCCTCGAAGACCAAGACGTCGTGCATGTGTATTACGCCGCAGCGCTGGTGTTTATCGCACTGGTGTTCGACTTTCTCGACGGGCGCATCGCGCGCTGGCGCAACAAGTCTTCGCTGCTTGGCCAGGAACTCGACTCGCTGTCAGACGTCATCTCGTTTGGCGTGGCGCCGGCAATCATCGCGTACGGATGCGGTATGCAGGGACTGTATGACCGCATCATCCTCGCGTACTTCGTCTGCTGCGGCGTGTCGCGCCTGGCACGTTATAACGTCACCGCCGCGTCGCTCGCCGACGATACCGGCAAGGTGAAGTACTTCGAGGGCACGCCGATTCCAACCTCGATACTCCTCGTGCTGATTCTCGCACTTGCGGCGGCAAACGGCGCGATTGGGACCAACCTCTGGTTTGGCGAACTGCGCTTTGCAGGGTATACCTTGCATCCACTCGTGCTGATGTACGCAGTGTCCGGCTCACTGATGATCAGCCGCTTTCACATTCCAAAACCCTGAATTCCCATTTTGTGGTTGCGCACAGGCTTTTTGCACACGGCCTGCGGACGCTCGGCCGTACCGAATAGCGCATAAAATTATTGCCGGGGTTTCCCTGTAATTTTTACCGGAATTGGCGCCGCGCCTGGCCTGCTGCCTCCTGTCCCTGTGCGTGCAACACCGCGCTGTTCCTCGCATATTCCTTGCATATTTCGGCGTGCAATCTTTCTGGCACGGATACTGCTGAGCTCTTTCCCAGAAGTCCTGATTCCAGCCATTCCGGCTGGAACCCGACAACTGATGCACAGGAGGAGGTCTCATGAGTATCCGGAAAATTGGTGCGCATGTTCTGCCGCTGATGATGCTGGCTTCCGCCGGCGCAATGGCAGACCTGCCGGAGGAGCGTTTCACGCTGGCGCGCATGGCGATCGAGGAAGCCCAGGAAGTCGATGCCGATGCCACCGCTGGCAGTGAGCTGATGCTCGCCGAAAGCAAATATCAGGAAGCGATCGAAAACAACGAGCGTGGTCGCGAAGAGGTGGCTGAGCGACTGCTGGTGCAGGCGATGTTGCATGCCGAGCATGCTGAAGTCGAAGGCATGCAGGAAGAGGCTGGCGTCGCTTTCACTGAACTGAACTCCGCTCTGCGTAACCTTGAAATCGAACTGGGGAGGAGATGAACATGAAATCGCTGAATCCCATCCGTAACGGCGCGCTGGCCACGGCGTTGAAACTTGGCGCTGCAGCAAGTTTCCTGACCCTCGTAGGCTGTGCAAGCCTGCCGCCGCATCCCGAGATTGTCGCCTTGCAGAATCGCTTCGAAGTCGTGTCAGGCATGCCCTACGCAAGCCAGGAAGCACAGCAGGAACTGAATGAAACGCGCGCTGCGCTCGATCTCGGTCGCACTGCATACAGTGGCAGCGACGAGGATGCCGTGTCCCACTACATCATCGTGGCCGACAAGAACCTCGACATTGCCGAAGCGCGGATCCGCCTCTATGAAACCCGCAGCCAGATTGCCTCGGCGACCGAGGTGCGCGAGCGCATGGTCCGGGAAGCGCGCGAACGCGATATCGCTATCGCTGAGTCCGAGATTCGCTCCGCCGAGGCCGATACCCTCGCCGCGCAGCGTCTGGCTGAAAGCCGCGGTATCGAGCTGAGCGCCCAGGAGCGCGAACTCGCCCGCCGTGAAGCGGAGCTGCGTGCCCAGGAAGTGGAAATCGTGCGCCAGCAGGAGGACCTTGCGGCAGCCGAAGCGCGCATGAATGCGCTTGAACGCGAAGCCCAGGACCTTGCTGATCGCCTCGTTGAAGTAACTACGATCGTCAACGAGCGCGGCACGACACTGGTACTGAGCGACATCATGTTCGACTTCGACTCCGCCGAGATCAAACCCGGCAGCCAGCACGCGCTCGACGAGATCGCCCGCTTCCTGATCTCCCAGGAGGATGCGCTGCTGAAGATCGAAGGCCATACCGATTCACGCGGATCCGAGGGCTACAACATCAACCTGTCGCGTGATCGCGCTGCCGCGGTGTACAGCGCGCTGGTTGAACGTGGCGTGCCTTCATCCCGCATCGAGACGGCCGGATATGGCGAAGAGTATCCCGTGGCCTCGAACGATTCCGACGCTGGCCGCCAGCAGAATCGCCGTGTCGAGATCGTGCTGAACGACCAGGTCGGCCGCCCGTTGACGTCGCGGTTCTGAGCATCGCTGCGGCCGCGTTCCAACCCCGTGACCTGCCAGAGCCGGCTCGTTGCGCGCACCCTGTCTCCGATGAGGGCGGCTATCGTGTGAAGACAAGGTAGCCGCCGCTTTGCATGCACGCAGATCGCTACGCAAGTGACCGCGGGCAAGGATGGCGCGGGCGAGGCGCGTCGCTGGCATCAATCCACAATTGATATAGCCACGGCGACGCGCTGGCAGGTTTTTCTCCACTCCTTTACAAGGTGCACTGGCTTGTTGCTGCCGCACGCTGACTCTACAGTTATAGCGCTATAAAAGAGGTAGCTAAGCCCGCCATGACCCGCAAACAGTTACAGCAGATTCGCGACAAAGTTGAGCAGGCGACCTTTCTGCTGCTACTGCTGCTTGTTACGGTGCTGTTCCTGTTCCTGCTGCGCCCCTTCTTCGAGCCGATCTTCTGGGCTTGCGCCGTCAGCCTGCTGTTTTATCCCGTGCAAATGCGGCTCGTCGAGCGCCTCGGCAACCGACCGAACCTGATCGCGTTGTTGACGCTGTTGCTCTGCGTCATTGTGGTCGTACTGCCAGTGCTGCTGATCCTGTCATCCTTCGTGGCGGAGGGTACGGTGCTGTATTCGCGCATAGAGTCAGGCGAATTCAGCGCCAATGAATATATCGGACGCGTGCGCGATGGCTTTCCCTCGATCGAGCGCATCCTCGCATGGATGGACCTCGACATGGCGGACCTGGAGGAACGCGCCACGACGGGCGCTCTTGCCGTCAGCGGTTTTGCCGCGCGCAATGCGCTTACGATCGGCCAGAGTACGTTCACTTTTCTGCTGAGCCTTGCGCTGATGCTGTACATGAGCTTTTTTCTGCTACGCGATGGCTCGCGGCTGATCGACCTGATCACGCGCGCGCTACCGCTCGGTGATGAACGCGAACGCCAGTTGCTGACAAAGTTCGCCGAGGTCACGCGCGCGACCATCAAGGGCAATCTTGTCGTTGCGATCGTCCAGGGCGCACTCGGTGGACTGATCTTTCGCATTCTCGATATTCCCGGGGCGGTAATGTGGGCCGTGGCGATGGCGATCGTGTCGCTGATTCCGGCTGTCGGCGCCGGGCTCATCTGGCTCCCTTTCGCGATATACCTGCTGGTCACCGGCAACGAGACCTCGGCGATCATCCTCATTGTGTACGGCGTGGCAATCATCGGGCTCGCTGACAATATCCTGCGCCCTATCCTCGTCGGCCGCGATACGCGCTTGCCCGACTGGCTGGTATTGCTGTCGACACTCGGCGGCCTGGCGATGTTCGGCATTCATGGTTTTGTCATAGGGCCGCTGATCGCCGCGGTGTTCATCGTGTTCTGGCAGATCTTCAGCCTCGACTACAACCAGGAGGACCTCGTGCAGGCTGCCGAGGACGTACCCAATGGACCGCATGTCCCCGAGCTCTTCGATGAAGCCTCGGCAACCACTACCAAAACCCTGACCTGACCTGACCTATGCCATGGGATGACCTTGCAGGTTATGTGGCCGGTATCTTCACGACATTTGCGGTCGTGCCGCAGATATCAAAGGCCTGGAAGACGCGCCATGTCGACGATATTTCCCTGCTGATGGTGGCCGTGCTCGTGTGCGGCCTTGCGTTGTGGGTAGCCTACGGCGTGCTGACCCAGTCCTGGCCGGTGGTCATTACGAACGCCATTTCCCTGCTGCTGAATCTGTTTTTGCTCGGACTCGTGTTTCACGAAAAGGGGAAGGGTCGCTAACCCGCGACCGCCTATGAAACTCCACTCCGACTATCCCTTCTGGATGATCAGCGAAGGGCTCAAGAATACTTTTCCCACGCTGCAGAAAAACCTCAGCACCGATGTTGCCGTGATCGGAGGCGGCATCACCGGCGCGCTCGTCGGCCACGCGCTGTGCCAGGCCGGGCTCGACGTGGTTGTTGTCGAGAAGCGCCATGTTGCGCACGGCAGTACCTCGGCAAGCACCGCGATGCTGCAATACGAAATCGACAAACCCCTGATCGAGCTGACAAAGCTCGTCGGCGCGCAGACGGCCTTGCGCGCCTATCAACTGTGCTGCAATGCGCTGCTGACGCTCGAGGATTTATGCGGCGCCGTCTCAAGCCCGGTTGATTTCGAGTTACATCCAAGCCTGTGGTATGCGAGCTACCGAAAGCATGTAAAGGAAATCCTGAAGCCAGAGTTCGCCGCACGGCGCGCTGCCGGCTTCGATGTCGACTACCTCGATGAGGCCGAGCTGAAACAAAAATTCGGGTTCACCGCGCCCGGCGCCTTGCTTACGAGGCAGGCCGCGCACGTTAACCCCTATCTACTGACTAACGCTCTGCTGGAGAACGTCGTGGCAATGGGTGGCCGCGTCCATGAACTGACGCATGTCGACCAGCTGACGCCGTCGGCGCGCGGTGTCGTCCTCCATACGGGCGAAGGCTGCACGATAAAGGCGAAATACGCCGTCGTGGCCGCCGGCTACGAGTGCCGGTCCTTCCTGCCCGCGCCCGTTGGCAGCCTGACATCGAGCTACGCGATCGTCAGCAAGCCGCTCGACGAAAAGCATCTGTGGTACCGCAATGCACTGATCTGGGAAACCAGAAAGGTGTATCACTATTTCCGCACCACGCATGACAGGCGCATCATGATCGGCGGGCGCGACGAGCAGTTTTACTCGCCGCAAAAGCGCGACAGCCTGATTGCGCGCAAGAGTCGCGCACTGCAAAGCGATTTCCAGAAGATTTTCCCGGACATCCCGTTCCAGACTGACTTCGGTTGGGCTGGTACTTTCAGCGAAACGAAGGATGGGCTGCCCTACATCGGACCCTGCGATAACAAGAGGGTGCTGTATGCGATGGGCTACGGCGGCAACGGCATTACCTTCAGCGTGATCGCGGCGCAGTTTCTGCGGGACATGGTGCTGGGCAAGAAGAATGCGGAGCTTGGGATGTTCGGGTTCGGCCGTTGATTGAGTTGCGGGTT
>JBEGWB010000054.1:0-8153 GCA_041178065.1 Pseudomonadota bacterium
GCGTTCGCGCCACGACACGCTTTCCGCCTTTGTCACCGGATCACGCAGCGGCTCCGGCATCAGCATGACGAACAGCATCAGCACGATGAAGGTACCCGCGGCAACGTTGTAGACCTCGGGCCACGAGAGTCCCATCGTTTCGCCGCCGAGCCACAGGGCCAGCGCACCGCCGATGAAGCCATAGCCCGACCACCAGCCCGCGGTGATGACCGCCGAGCCATAAGGTTGTTTAGTATCGATTTCATCGGGGCGAAACAGCAGTATGCGATACGCGTCGATCGCGATGTCCTGCGTTGCGGAAGCAGCGGCGACCCCAAGCGCGAACAGTCCGAGGACGAACAAACTGCCGGTTGGATCGGCGCGACCCAGCAGCCAGGTACAGATCGCAAGTAGGCACTGGGTCAGCAGAATCCATGCGCGGTAATGACCGACGCGCCGCGTCAGCAGCGGCAGCCGCGCGAGGTCGATAAGCGGCGACCAGACCCACTTGAACGCGTAGATCGCGGTGACGATGCCGATGTATCCGATGGCCGAGCGCGTCAGCCCTTCGCTGCGCATCCACAGCGTCAGCACCGAGCCATGCAGCACCCACGGAAAGCCGCTGGCAAAGCCCAGCACGAAGATATGCAGGAAGCGGCGATCGAGCAGTGGCCGGAGGGATTGCAGCAGAGTTGGCATAGGAGCCCGCGCGGAATTGGACGCAGGCACCTTAGCAGAAAGGCCTGCGTCAGCCCACAGCCAGCCCGGCATGGACGCATCGGGATCGCTTGTTTATGCTCGTCGCAATTTCATGCGTTTCATCGCGCGCGCTGCAGGGAACACCCGCATGCAAAAGCACATCGCAATCCTCCTGCTCGTCGCTGCAGCGGCTATGGTCATTCCGCGCATCGCCGCCGCAGCGCTCGCTGAAAGCACTGCAACGCCGCGCGGCGAGGACATTGAAGACATCGTCGTCACCGGCCGCAGGCCCGAGGCGCTGCGCCAGTTGATGCTGGATTTCGTCGTCGCGATCGGCGACCCGGTGTCAACGCAGCGTGGCTTCGCGCGCTGGCGCGATGACGTGTGCGTTGGCGTGCACAACCTTCCCGACCAGCGTATCGCGCAGTACATCGCTGACAAGATCTCGCTCGTCGCGCTCGAGGTCGAACTCGAACCGGGACAGCCAGGCTGCAGACCCAACCTGCACATCGTGTTCTCGCCCGATGCGCGCACGCTCGCGACCAGCATGGTGCAAGCAGCACCTGCGATGTTCCGCCCCTACGGCGGCACTGGCGGGACCACCCAGGGCCTCGATGCGCTCGAGCAGTTCAAAACCTCCGCAGCGCCCGTGCGCTGGTGGCAAGTGACGATGGTAGTCGATGAGCTGGGCCTGCCGGCGATCTCGCTACCTGGCATAGGCGATGTCGACGCGGCGACCGGCGACCTGTCCACGGTTCCCAGCATTCGTGGCATTGCATCCAGACTGAAGAATCCACTGAGCGATGCGATCTGGGGCACCATCGTCATCATCGACGCGCCCAGACTCGGCAACATCAGCTGGCCGCAGTTGACTGACTACATTGCGCTGGTAGCGCTGACGCAGGTCAATCCCGGCAGCGCGCCGGCGGGCTACGACTCGATCCTGAACCTGTTCAGTGCCGACAAGCCCCCGCCAGCGATGACCGACATGGACCATTCCTACCTCACGGCGCTGTACTCGATCGATACGATGATGATGCCGCATATCCAGCGCGGCATGCTCGCAAACAGGATGATGCGCGAGCTGCAGGAACAAGCGGAATGATGTTGCCAGCGGGCAATCCACCGGCCAAAAAAAAGGCGGCTCGAAAGCCGCCTTTTTGTTTTAAGCAAAGCTGTTACAGGGATTCGATAACTGCCAGCGAATCCAGCACGTTTTGCTCCGGCGATACACCCTGGCCGCCCACCGTGGCGACGACCTTGCCGTCGGTGCCGATGACGAAGGTCGTGCGCTCCGCGAAACCATGGTCAATGGCGTTGCCGCGTGTGTCGGTCATGCCTTCGCGGCCTTCACGCACCATCAGGTCGAAGGAAGCCGCGATCGCGCCGTCAGAATCGGACGCAACGGCGAGTTTGCCTGCGCAGTATTCGGGATCGGCGGAAAAATCGTTCAGGCGCTCGATGCTGTCGAGCGATACGCCAACGACGCTGGCGCCAGCTGCTTCAAACTTCTCCATGTTGATCGCAAAGGTGTGCGCCTGGATGTTGCAGCCCTGCGTGTAAGCGGAAGGATAGAAGTAAACGACCGTCGGACCTTTTGCCAGGCTTTCGTCCAGCGAATAGGTGAACTCTTTACCGTTCAGCGAGGCCTGCGCAGTGAACTTCGGCGCGTCGGCGCCGACCTGGATGGCGGCATAGGCCGGGATGGCCAGTGCTGCGGCAACGAGGGTGGTCAGGAGTGTCTTTTTCATAGCTGTCTCTCTATGTTGTGTGTGTTGGTTGACGACGGAAGTCCGGAAGAGCTGCGGCCCATGATAGGGCAATGGCTCGCGCCTGAGCAAATGACCGGCGCGCCCCGGAAATATCACAGAAACCTGCTTTTAAGTCATCTCCGCTAGGAAAGGCTGCGTATTCAGCCCCTGCGAAAGAAGGCTGGGGCCCCTGCGGTCTGCTGGTGCGTTGACGGCTCCGATCCATGGTCCCTATGATGCCGCAGACGAATGAACCGCAGCTTAAGCTCGGTCGGCCCCCAGGCTTTAAACCAGGTGGTCGCCCCAGGAGCCTGCACCACTGGCGCTTGCGCCGTCCGGAGTATTAATGATGAACAAAGCCCCTTCCCTTGTATTGCTCGCCCTTGTCCTGCTGCAGGGTTGCGGCGGCGAAAACCCGGCTACCCCTGGTGCTGCAGCGCCTGCGGCGAGCGCACCCGCCGATGTCGCGCAGGGCCCTGCCCCGGCTGCTGCCCCGCCCGCAACAGAGAGCAAGTTCCAGGACCTTCAAGGCCAGCCGCTGGAGCTCAGCGCGTACGCCGGCAAGAAGGTATTCCTGAATTACTGGGCGACCTGGTGTGCGCCCTGCATCCGCGAGATTCCCGCAATCACGCGCGCAAGCGCCGAGCTTGAAGACGAGGGCTATGTTTTCCTGCTGGCTTCGGACGAATCGATCGACACCATCAACGAGTTCATCCTCGACCGCGAGTTCAGCGGCAACTTCATCAAGCTGAGCAAGTTCTTCGGCGCCTGGAACATCCAGGCCGTGCCGAGTTCCGAGCTTTATGACGAGAACGGCAATCTCGTGGTGACCTGGAACGGCGCCTATGAATGGGATAGTGCGGAAATGCTTGATGCCATTCGCAATGGCACTCCAGTCGAACTGAGTACCGGGCAGTAAGCAACCCTGCCCGGCAGCGTCACAGCCTCGATCAGAAGGCGTAGACGAGGCTCACTGAGGTAATCGTGTCGGTCTTCTTCGTGCCAACCGGCACCTCCGAGGTATGCCGCGCCTGGAACGCAATCTTCGTCGTAATGTCGCCGATGATGTTGGTTTCCAGGCCGAGTTCGAAACGGCTCACGGCCAGCTCTTCGCCGATATCGGAGTTCAGGCTCTGCGTCAGCGCCGCGTTCGGGCTGATCTGCCAGGCAAGGCTCTCGCCGATCGCAAAAATAGCTTCACCTTCGCTGTCGCCACCGATGACCGAATTTTCACGGTAACCGGGACCACCGAAAGCCTGCAGGTTCAAACCCTCGCGCCGGACCAGGTAACGACCGTAACCGGCCGCGACCGAGGCCTGGTATTCAAAGCCGCTGAAGCGGTCATCGGTGTACGTGCCCCGGCCAAACAGGTACTGCATGTCATCGATGTTGTAGTCGGACTTTTCTTCCACGTAATAACGCTCGGCTTTCGCCACGGCGACTTTTCTGAAGTTCATTGATTTCTCCTTGATAGGGATGTGATCCAACGCCTGCGCGTCGGTGCGCGCAAGCCTAATGGCTTAGCTATCCGGATTAATGCAGAAAAGCCCTGCCAAAGTGCTTACATATCCTTCAAGGGAAATCGCGAACGAGGGTCGCGGAATCGTATTACAGGGTAACCAGCCCTTTACTGATTGCAAGCCTGACAAGCTCGGCGCTGCTGCTGACCTGCAGCTTGTCCTTGATCTGCGTGAGGTAGTTGGCGATGGTCTTGCTGCTCAATGAAAGCGCATCTGCAATCTCGTCGAGCGGCCGCGCCTCGGCAAACAGTTTCAATATCTGCAACTCGCGCGTGGACAGCCCTTCCAGCGCGTCGCGTTGCCCGCGACTTTGCTGGATGACGAGGTTCTGCGCCAGTTCACCGTCGATGTAGATGTTGCCCGCGGCGATGCGGCGCACCGCCGTGACCAGCGTCTCGGGCGAGCTGTTCTTGCTGATGTAGCCACAAACGCCGGCCTGCAGCGCATGTTCGACAAGCGCCGCGCTCTCGTGCATCGAGAACACAAGAATCTTCGCATCCGGCCGCGCGACACGCAGCCGGCGTATCGCTTCCAGGCCGCCGATGCCGGGCATCGTCAGGTCGATGACGAGCACATCGGGCTGAACCTCGTCGAAGCGCGCGAGCGCATCCTCGCCGCTGGCAGCTTCTGCCACCACTTCGATGTCCTGGACGTTTTCAAGCAGGAAGCGGTAACCGGCGCGAACCACGGCGTGGTCGTCAGCCAACATGATCCTGATCGGCGCGGCGCTGGCTGGTCGCGATTGCATTGGCACAGACATGGCTCAGGGCTCTCCAAAAACGAGTTCCATCCTGACACCGGCGCCAGGACTGGTCACGACATTCAGCGTGCCGTGCAGTGCCTGACAACGTTCACGGATACCCGACAATCCCATGCCCGTCTGCGCGGCGCCGGGCTCGTAGCCGCAGCCATCATCGCTTAGCGTGAGCTGAAAGCGTCCGCTGTCCTGCGTCAGGGCGACGTCGACGCGTTCGGCGCGCGCATGTCGCGCGGCGTTCGTCAGCGCCTCCTGCACGATGCGGTACAGGTTTATCTGCTGGTCCGCGTCGAGCCGGTCGAAGTTGCCGCCTGCGCGAAAGCTGCAGAAGGTTTCACGATGCGCGCGGTTCCACTCATCGACCATCACCTGCAACGCGGCAACGAGGCCGAGCTCATCGAGTATCGTTGGCCGCAGCCGGCTCATCATGCCGCGCACATGGCCGCTGACGTCGTTGCAGATCATGCCAATGCGGGTTGCTCCCTCGGCACTCATGCCGTCCGTGGCACGCGTCCGCTGCGAAATCGAAAAGGCAATGGCCTTGATCGCGCTGATCGACTGACCGAGTTCGTCATGCAGCTCACGCGCAAGATGGCGCCGCTCGTCTTCCTGGATGACGAGCGCGCGCTGCGTCAGCCGGTCGTTCTCTTCCTTGCTCGCGCGCAGCACCCGAGTCAGCTGGTTGAGTTTGTCTGCAATCGCCTTGAGCTCCGGGAGCGATGCGTTCGACACCTGTCCGCTGAAGTCGCCCTGTTCGGCGCCTTCGAGCCCCGCGACAATGGCGCTTACAGGCGCGAGCCAACGACCGAGCGTGAAATAGAGAAAGCCATTCAAGGCCAGCAGCACCAGCAGCAACAGGCCGAAGAAGTTGCGCGTCTCGAGCCACACCTCGGCAATTTCGTCGGTGGGATTCGTACGAATAATGATGCGTTCATCGCCATTGCCTGAGCGCAGCGCGTATTGCAGTTCCTGAGCCTGCACCAGGTATACGAACCAGGATGGGGCTCGCGCTGCATTGCTGCGCTCCGGAATGGTGTCTTCCGCGCCCTGCAGATAGATATCCAGGTGGCGCGCATTTTCGATACCCTGCAGCCGCCGCAATAGCTGCGCGCGGTCCTGCACCGGGGTATCGAGCAGCATCGATTCGAGCAATTCGACGGTCAACACCGCCGCTGCGCCCACTTCGTCGGCGACACGCTGGCGAGCGCTGCTGATCAGGAAGCTCAGGCCCAGCAACATGCCAACGACGAACAGCAGGCTGACGATCAGCGTCAGGCGGATGCGAAGACTCATGCACGCCTGGAAACGATTTCCACGTTCAGCGGCGCGAGGCCATCAATGCGTAGCTCGATGCGGTCACCCGGCACGACGGCGCCAACACCAGCCGGTGTGCCGGTGAAAATCAGATCTCCCGCCTGCAGGGTATAGAGCTTCGACAGTTCGCTGATGATTTCGGCGCAGTTCCAGATCATGTCGTCGAGTGGCGCATCCTGCCTCAGTACTCCATTTACGCTTAGCTGCAACTTGCCTTTCAGTTCCGCGCCAGTGCGTGGATGAATCGGCGTCAGCGGCGCCGATGCGTCGAAGGCCTTGCCGGTGTCCCAGGGCTGGCCGCGGCTTCCCGCGGCTGTCTGCAGGTCGCGCCGCGTCATGTCGAGGCCAGCGGCGTAACCGAAGATGTGATCGCTTGCCGCGGCGGCACTGATGCTTGCTCCACCCTTGCCCAATGCGATGACGAGTTCGCCTTCGTAGTGCAGGTTCTGCGTGCCCGGCGGGTACGGCACGCGGCTATCGAGCACCACCGCATCCGCGGGCTTCAGGAAGAAACAGGGGGGCTCGCGCAGGTCGGCGCCCATTTCGCGGATGTGCGCCGCATAGTTCTTGCCGACACAGTAAATGCGATGCACTGGAAACAGATCCACGCTGCCGACTATCGGCACGGCGGGCTGGCGGGCTGGCGTAAATACAAAAGTCATATGGTTACCCCAAAAATGTTTGGCCAATGTTAGCAGGAATCGCCCACTTGCCCTCCCCCGCGCGCCGGCGGTCCTTCAGTGTTATCCCTGCGCGATACGCGGAAGAATCTCCTAGCCGGATGGGGTTACAATAGCCTCACAAAAAGGAGCGCCGCCATGAACACTTTTTCGCTCGGCTACCTGATACAGAAATTGCAAAACCTGGGGCTGGATACCTTGTTGCAAAGCTGGCAAGGCAAGCAGCAGCAACGCAGCTTCGTAGACGTTGCGCGCGATCTGTGTCGCACCTTGCTGCAACTGAAAGGCGAAGCTTCATCGGTTGCCATCGCCGAGGAAATCATCCGCAGCTACAAGGATGCGTCCATCGAAGACAAGCAACTGTTCTTCCGTTACCTGCATACTGAACTCGATGCCGCGCCGGGCAGTGTCAACCGGGCGATCAAGGACTGGCAGGCGACCCCCAACAGCCAGAACCTGCAGGCGCTCGGCGCCGCATGCGAGCCGCCGCGGCTGGAACTTTTGCGCACGCTCAACACCGCGCCCGGCGGCACACTTGCATTGATCGAGATGCGCGACGACCTGCTGAAACTCCCCGACGACCCGGCCTACACCGTACTCGCCGATGACCTGTTGCAGCTGTTCCGCTCCTGGTTCAATCGGGGCTTCCTCGAGTTGCGCCGAATCGACTGGCATACGCCCGCGCTCGTTCTCGAGCAGTTGATCCATTACGAGTCGGTACATGAGATCAAGGGCTGGCCGGACCTGCGCCGCCGCCTCGAGAGCGACCGTCGCTGCTACGGCTTCTTCCATCCGGCGATTCCCGACGTGCCGCTGATCTTTGTCGAAGCAGCGTTGACCGATGGCATGAGCAACAGCATCAGCGCACTACTGCAGCAGGACCTGCCGCAGCAGGTAAGCGAAAAGCTCCCCAGCACGGCGGTGTTCTATTCGATCAACAACTGCCTGCAGGGTTTGCGCGGCGTATCCTTCGGCAACTTCCTCATCAAGCACGTCATCGAACATCTCGCCGTCGAAGCACCGCACATCACGCAGTACGTGACGCTGTCGCCGGTTCCCGGCTTCATGCGCTGGCTCGCGAAGGAATGGCTGCAGATTGCACAGGGCGGCGATACGAAGACGACGCCGGCGGTTGAAACGCGCGCCGCCGTCGAAGCCCTGTTGCGCAAGGAGCTGAACCCGGAGGCGCTGGCGATATCCGCTCCGCTGCAGAACTATCTGCCAATGCTCTGTGCGCGCTACCTCGTGCAGGCCAAACACCGCGACAAACCAATTGATCCGGTGGCCCGCTTCCATCTGGGCAATGGCGCGCGTCTGGAACGCATCAACTGGATGGCCGATGCATCGCCCAATGGCTTCAAGCAATCGGCTGGCCTGATGGTCAACTATGTGTACGATCGCAAGACGATGGCGCGCAATCACGAGGCCTTTGAGCAACAGAACGAAGTCGCGT